>JBCCLG010000066.1:0-12865 GCA_039027015.1 Acidobacteriota bacterium
CCCAAACGTGGATCGGGCATGGTTCGAGTGTACCGGAGGGCCTTTGAGAACGTATCCTCTGGATGAAATGGAACGGCTTTCGTACCGCCCGCCCGCGCTGGCGAATTCAACGCCGTCGGGCTGGCCTTCAGGGTTTTTCCGAGACGATCTCGAAATCTGTCGTGATCTCGATCGCGGCCTCGATCGAGCGATAAACGGGGCAGAAACGCGCGTGGAATCCGTGCACTCGCTCGATCACCGCGCGCTGATCCTCCGAGGCCTGGAGCCTGTAGTGAACGTGGATCCTGCGCATGATGAGGACCCCGTCTTCGCTTTCGACCTCCGCCTGAACCTCTCCGACCAGCCTGCCATGACTCGCGTCGACGTGGCGCGCCTCCAGCGCCCCACCCAGGGTGCCGGTCAGTCAGCCACCGGCGGCGGCCGCCATATAGTCGAGGGTGGTCGCATGCGGGTCGGCAACGTCCGGCGAGACGCCGTAGTGCTCGGCGATCGCGCCGTGGACCCCGAAAGGAACGGCCTCGTTCTCCGCCGGCAGATAGGCCAATCTGCTCGGTCCTTCGATCCGCTCGATCCGCACTTTGGAGACGTAAAGAACCTCGGGCTTTTCCTCTGAAGCGGTCATCGCCGATTCTCCATCGATCCGTCGTTGTGGGGCAGTGAGCTGCTCAGGCCTGCTGCGGATCTTGGATCCGGAGGCTCAGGCTCATCAGCCGGCTGTTGGACTCCGGGGCAGAGCGTAGCCGGTTTGGCCGTATTCTGTTGTCAGAAATACGGTTTCCGAGAGATAGGAGATGGGCGAAGCGCACAAGGCCCGCTCGCGCTGCACGCAAGCGGGCCTCACCCCGAGTGCCGGGAATTTCGTCGCGATCAGGCGTCTTCGAGCAGATCGTCCCGCGTGGCGCGAACCCGGTCGGCGGTGTTGACCGTCACCTCATAAATCCAAGAGCCGTGGAACGCGTTGAACCGCTGGAGCTCATCGGCGCGCTCGAGAAGTTCAGAGGTTTCCTGGACCTCCTCGTCCGAGGCGTCCTGGGCTATGGTGATTCGGCCCGCGGTGTGGAAACCCTCGAGGCGCAGAAAATGGCGGTCGCCCCGCTCGGCGCTCTGCAGCACGTAGCCGGATCCGTCCTCGAGCAGCACCTCGATCTGCCGATCGAAGACCAAATCTACGATCTCGGGATCGTTGGCCAAAAACTGCTGGGTGAAGCGCAATCCCTGGAGCACGGACTTCACCTGGCCCGCCTGGGAAGACTCCTTCTGGCCGGCGGGCATATCGCTCAGCGCCAGAGGACCCCCAGCTTCTGCACGAGCGAAGCGGTAGTCGATTCCCTCGAGGGACTGCACCTCGCTCTGGGCAAGGTCGAGGATCTCTTTGTCGACAAAGTCGTCTTCCGCGGTGTTGAGGAATACCCGCCTGTCGGTCAAGAAGACCGTTTCCTCGTCGCCGTCGAGCCTTCGGACGTAGGTGCCTCCGCCCTCGATCGACTCGCCAACGGCAAACCGCACCATGTCGCTCCCCGAGGCGTTCCGCAGAGCGATCTCGACGGTTTCAGGCGACGCGCCCTCTTCGCCGGCGGCCATCAGGCCGAGCTCCTCGTGGAGGGACCCGCCGCTGCCCACTTCTTTTTCCAGGGCAAGCTCGAGAACGCTCTTGATGAATCGATTGACCGATGAGTTCGTGGCTCGATAGCCGTCTGCCGAGGTGATCAAGAACCGATCGCCTTCAGGACCGCGACGCAGGGCCGTTGTTTCATCAGCTTGGCGGATTTCGATCTCGGCGATCTCGTCGGGGTTGAGGTTGGGCAGGAACTTTTGGCCGCGCTCGAACCGTTCGGCCTGCTGGACGCTGTTCCAATAGGTCCAGCCGGAGAGCGCCATCATGATCACGGCGGCCGCCAGGAGCTTCAGATTGAGGGATCTCACGACTGTCTCCTCGCGTTGAGGTCTCGACTTCGGCGTCGCACGAAGAGCCCGAGACCGAGCATCAGAATCAAGGTCGGCATCAGGCCGATGGCGGCGAAACGAACCTTCGCCTCTTCGGCTTCAAGAGCCCCCCTCTTCTCCTGGCGAATCTCGCGCAGCTCCCGGTTCGACTGGTTGATGCGCTCGTTCAGCTGTTCGACCTCGTCCTGCAGCTGCTTTTGCAGCAGCGCCACATTGCCGCTGTTGCTGGTTTTATCGCGCAGCTCTTCCTCGAATCGCTGAATGTCTGCGCGCAGGGTCTGCTCCCGCTCCAGGCTGAGCTCGTCGGCCTCGGCCTCGATTTGATCGAAGAGGGTGAACGGTCTATTGATCGTTCGCTTGGCGCGCACGTTCATCAGATCCTCGGAGCCGAAGAGGTAGTCGACCGCGTTGAGGAGGATCTTGTGATTGTCGTTGACCGCCACGGCGCCGAAAATCGAGTTCTGGAAGGCGAGCTGGTCGGAGAGGAAGTCGACGTCGGAGAAGACCATCACGGTTGAGCTGGCGCGCTCCTCCTCCGGAACGGCATCTTTTTCGATGCGCTCCCCCCCCTCCGGCTCGGGCAGCTCGAGGCCAGGAGGCAGACCGGGGGGCGGCTGCGGCGCTTCGGCGGGCAGGCTCGTGCCCGCGGGGTAAAGCGGCGGCAGCTTGCCCTGCACGAGGTAGGCCAGGGCCACTGGCTCGGTGCCCGGCTGGAGCGCATCAGCAAGCTTGTTGGGCTGCCCGAGATCGAGGAAGGTCAGCTCGTCGCCGGTGGGAAAGCCGGCCTTGATGGCCAGAGTATTGCCGCTCGCGGTGGTGGTGATCAGAGGCTGCAGCTCAACGCCTTCGGGCACCTCTGCCCGGGGCCGGAGGGTGCCGGCGGTGAAGAAACGCAGATCCATCAGGCCCTGGAGGACGGGATGGCCGGTCTCCAGGGTCTCGCCGGCGCTCGCGGCGTCGATCGCCAGATCGATGACCACGCGTTCCGGGATGCCGCCTCGCGCCACGGGTCGCCGAATCGCGATTTCCCTGTCGGCGGCGATTAAGCCTTCGGGACGCTCAAGGCCCCAGGCGCCAAAAAGCTCGGAGAGGTTGGAGGACGGCTCGTACTGGTAGGCCTGGAGAGGATTTTGCGGATTCTGGGGCGGCTGATCGTCGATCGAATATGGATCGACGAAAATCAGCGCGTTGCCGCCGCGCACGATCCATTCATCGAGCGCCCAGAGCGCTCTGGAACCAAGATTCTTCGGGTGCAGGACCACGACCAAATCGAAATCGTCTCGGGAGATTTGGTCGATGTCGCTCGCGATCTCGCGAACCTCGTAGGTCTCCTGCAGCAGCTGCATGGCGATCCACGCCTCGCCTGGACTCTTTCCCTGGGCGGCGAGGATCTGGGCCGTGTAGGGGTTGGCGCCGGAGCCGAGGACCTCCAGGCCTGAAAGCACCCCGACTCTCTGGCGCTGGGGCCAGATCAGGCCGGAGAGCTTCTTGGAGATCTCGTACTCGACGCTTTCCTGCAGGCTAGGCCACAGGAACTCGATGACGTCGCGGCTGCCGGTTTGAGTCTCGAAGACCAGGCCGAAGAAGAAGAGATCACCGTGCTGGTTGATCGGCTTGCCCTCGAGGCCAAAGTCCTGGGCGTCCTGGGCCTCGTCGGAGTCTGGCAGGGGGTCGAAGTAGCTCACCTCGACCTTGCCCTTCGAAGCCACGGCGTATTCCTGAAGGAGCGCCCTCAGGTAGCGTTCGTAGGTCACGAAGTCCTTGATAAAACGGGGCAGGGTCTTGCCGGTAGTCTCTGAGAAATAGAGCTTGAGCTCGATGGGCTTGATGCCCTCCGAATGCATTTTCTCGAGGATCGACTCGGTGCCCCCCGACAACGAGTAGAGGTTGTCGGCGGTCATATCGACCCGCGCGTTCTCGAATTGGGAGGTCGCTACGTGGATGCCGAAGACCGCGATCAGGGCCACCAGAACCACCGAGGTGATCGGACTCCTTAGGATTTCATGCATGCTCATCGCTTCTCAGGACGCCTTGAGGCGGTTGAGCGCCAGCATGCCGCAGAGCAGCCATGTGGCGGTGAAGACCAGAAAGAAGACGACCGTGCCGAGCTCCAGCAGACCCCGCGTCAGGGTGTCGAAGTGGTCGGCCAAGCTCAGCGCCTGCAGCACCTGCTCACTGTAGCCGCCGAGGTACTCACCGATGAACTGCAGGGTTTGCGGCAGGCCGATCAGCAGGAAGACCACCGTCGCCGCGGTGCCGAGGATGAACGCCACCACCTGGTTTTTGGTGATCGCGGAAAAGAGCATGCCGACCGCCAGGTAGGAGCCCGCGAGCAGGAAGCATCCCAAGTAGCCGGTGAGCAGAGCGCCGGGATCCGGATCTCCAAGGCGCGATACCTGCCAGATCAGGGGCCAGGTCAGCAGCAGTGAGAAGCCGAGGAAGGACCAGCCCGCTAGAAATTTGCCCAGGTAAGAAGCTTCCAGGGTGATCGGAAGAGTGAAGAGAAGCTCGACCGTGCCCGTTTTGCGCTCTTCGGCCCACAGCCGCATCGCCACCGCGGGCACCAGCACCACGAAGAGCCAGGGAACGTAAGCGAAGAAGGGATCGAGGCTGGCCTGGCGAAGCTCCAGGAAGCGCCCGAAGTCGCGGGAGACGGTCAGCCAGCCGCTTGCGACGAGAAAAATGACGATGAAGATATAGCCCAAGGGCGAGGAAAAATAGCCCTTGAACTCTCGCTTGAAGACGGACCTCAAGCCCGTCAGACGTCCAGCACTTTCAGACATCAGCGGCTGACTCCTCGTGTGATTTCGCGAAAGAGGTCATCGAGGCGGCCTTCTTGCTGGTGGACGGCGGATATCGGAACGCCCCGTGCAGCCTCTAGGACTTCAGGCAGACGATTCTGGCCGGCGGCTGGGTAAATCTTGATCTCGACCCCGTGTGCCGAGGAGCCGTCGAGGATCTCCACCCGATCGCACCACTCCGCCTGTCGCAGGTCTTCGACCAGGCTCTCAGACTCCTTCGAAGAAGGCAGGTCGAGCGTCAGGCTGATCAGATTGTGATCCGGCGCTTGCTCGACTAGTTCGCGCGGGGTCGAGTCCACGAGGATCTTGCCTTGGGAGATGATCATCGCCCGGTTACACACCCTCTCGACCTCGTCGAGGATGTGGGTCGAGAGCACGATGCAGCGTTCTGCCGAAAGGTTGCTGATCAGGTCCTGAACCACGGCTTTCTGATTCGGATCGAGGCCGTCCGTGGGCTCGTCGAGGATCAGCACTTCCGGGTCGTGGATCAAGGCTTGAGCCAAGCCAACGCGGCGCTTATAGCCTTTGGAAAGCGTTTCGATGGTTTGATGCTCGACTTTCCGCAGCTCGGCCATCTCGACGACCCTATCGATCGCGTGGATGTCGGTGAGGCCGCGGGCTTCGGCGATGAACTCGAGAAAACCATGGGTGGTCATCTCGCCGTAGGCCGGGGCGTTTTCGGGGAGATAGCCCAGCTTTTGGCGGCCGGCCAGCGAGTCGCTCGCCATATCGTGGCCGCTGACCCGAACGCCTCCGGAGTCGGGAGCAAGGAAGCCGGTGATCAGACGCATGGCGGTGGTCTTGCCCGCGCCGTTGGGCCCCATAAAGCCCAAAATATCCCCACTTCGCGCTTCGAACGTGATGCCGTCGACGGCCTTGATGGGCCCGTAGTGCTTGACCAGATCGCGCACCTCGATCAGCACCTCGCCCACAACGTCGGGCGCAGCGGCCGGCGTCTCTTCTTTCGTCGTCTCTTCCATAAATAGAGGCCCTCGGGGTCTTTCCCCGTGATCGCTCGCTGTTTTTTGGGCGGGCGAAACGGCGGCCCGTCGCGTCAGTTTGACGCGCGGACCGGGCCGATGCGGCCACGCACCGCCCTCGGCTGCGTGTCCCTTCAGGCACCAGCAAATACCGTTCCAGAAAACTGTCGGAACGCTCGCCTCCGGACCTTCCCCGAAGCGTCACAGCCGCGCCGCTCAGGCCGATTCGCCGCGCCCCCAGACCACGAAGACCGTGGCGCTCAAGATCATCAGCAAAACGCCGTACGCCGCCGCGATGCCGAACTCTTGCACCCGAAGCGCCGAAGCGATTTCGATGGAGATCGGCCGGGTGGTGAAGGTATAGAGAACGATCGAGGTCACGAAGTCTCCGAGGGCGGTGATGAAAGAGAGCCCAAGACCGGCCATCAGAGCCGGCCGGACCCTCGGCACCACAACTCTCCAAAATCGCCTGAGGGTGCCTGCTCCCAGGGAGGCGGCGGCCTCCTCGAGGGCTGGGTCGAGCTGTCTTAGGCCCGCGAGGGCCGATCGGCCGGTGATTGGCAGGCATCGGACCAGGTAGGCGAGAGGCAGAATGATCGGCGTGCCGACCCACAGAAATCGAAGCGCCAGCGGATCGTGGACCGCGAACGCAGTGGCCAGGGCGAGTGCGAAGACGGTCCCGGGGATCGCCCAAGGCAAGGCGATCAGGCCCTCGAGCAACGCGCCAAGGCGGCCTCCTGCGCGGATCGATTGACGGGCTGCGACGAGGCCCGCAACCGCAGCGCCGAGGGTTGCAACCGCGGCCATCCACAGCGAGTTGAGCATCGGGCGAAGGCGCTCCGGCTCGTTGAGAAGCTCTTCATAATTGACCAGGGAGTAGCGGGGCGGCAGCAGCTCGGTCGTCCAGGTTCCGAGGGGCACGAAGGAGATCAAGATCAAGGTCAGATGAGGCAAGAGCATGAAGATCGCTAGTCCCCACCCCGTGATCGCAAATGAAAAGCGAGCAGCTCTGCTGGTTACTTTCCTGCGCTCGGGAGCCACGCCGTGGGCCAAAGCCACCGAATCTTCTCCCTGAAGCCAACGGATGACCACGAGCCCCACCAAGGCGAGGGAGGCCAGCAGCACCGCCTCGACCTGGGCCAGCTGAACTTGACCGCTGACTTTGGAGGCGACGATTTGCGTGGTCATCACCCGGAAGCCTCCGCCGAAGATGTAAGGGGCGGAGAACGAGCCGAGGGAAGTCATGAAGGTCAGGAGCCCGGCTCCGAGAAGAGCCGGCCTGAGCTGCGGGAGGATGACCCTCCAGAGGACGCGAGATCTGCTGGCCCCGAGAGAGGCCGCCGCTTCGAGCATCGAGCCGTCCAGCCGAGAAAGAGCGGCGCGCACGAAGAGATAGAAGTAGACGTACATCGAATAGGTATGCACCAGAAGGATTGCCCCGGCACCGCCGAGTCGCCAAGGCGCCTGATCGAGCTGGAATGCCTTCTGGAGAAGCCTCGAGAGGAAGCCGCTTTCTCCATAGAGGAAGATGAAAGCGATGACGCCCACGAGAGGCGGCAGAGCCACGGGCAGCGCCATCAGGGCCCCGAGAATGCGTCGCCCCGGAAAATCGGTTCGCTCGAATATAAAGGCGAGGGGCACACCCACCGCTGCCGCGAGGGCTACCGAGAGAAGGGAGATCCAGAGGCTGTTCCACAGCGCCCGCCACTCTTCAGGGCGCTCGGCGAACTCCTGAAGGTGGACCCAACCGCCGCCCAGGGCTTCAGTGACCGTAAGAAGCAGCGGATAGCCGACTAGCCAAAGCAGAACGGCCGAGACCGCGAGAGCTGGCAGCCAGGGTCCAGCGGTTCCTTTCACGCCGGATCCCGTGGGAAAACGCGCGGCTCAGGTCCCTGACCTCCGGGCGCGATCCGAACCTCTCGGCCGTCCGCCACAAAGTCCGCGCCGACGAGTACCTCGACTTTCCTAAAGCCCGGCACCGCGATCACGCCGTAGCTCAGGGCGCCCGTGTAGCGCAAGTCCTCGGCTGTGCCGAGCAGGCTCCCCGCGGTGTCGTTCGCCTGAAGCTCAAGGCTCTCGGGACGAATGATGAGATCGACCGTCTCGCCTTCGCTCAGAGCGCTTGCGGCCCGGCCGAGCCAGCGGGTCACGGGGAGTTCGGTTTCCCGACTTTCGGCGGAGCCTGCCAGCAGGACCTGGACTCGTTCACCGGCCGCGCTCGAGGTCTCAACCCGGCCCGGCAAGCGGCTTGAGCGCCCGATGAAGCCCGCGACGAAAGGCGTTTCAGGGCGCCGGTAAAGATCCACCGGCGCCCCGGCCTGCTCCAGGCGCCCGGAGTTCAGAACCGCGACGCGATCCCCAACGTGGAAGGCCTCCTCCTGCTCATGGGTCACCAATACCGTGGTGATGCCGATACGCTTCACGGCCGTCCGAAGCTCCGAGCGAGTGCGCTCACGCAAAGCCGGATCGAGGTTCGAAAGCGGCTCGTCGAGGAGCAGAAGGCGAGGTTCGGGAGCTAAGGCACGGGCCAGGGCAACCCTCTGCTGTTGGCCTCCAGAGATAGCCGAGACGCGCCTTGCTCCGTATCCGGGAAGATCTACGAGCGCCAACATCTCCTCGACACGCTGCTCGATCTCAACTTTCCGTAGCGAACCCCGCGCCTCCAGGCCGAAAGCTACGTTCTGCGCCACGGTGAGATGCGGAAAAAGCGCGTAGTGCTGAAAAACCATGCCGAAGCCGCGCTTCGCCGGACCGAGGCGGGTCACGTCCTCGCCATTCAGCAGGACGGTGCCCGAATCCGGCTCCTCGAATCCCGCAAGCAGACGGAGCGCCGTGGTCTTACCGCTCCCCGAGAGTCCGAGGAGGGCGAGAATCTCGCCTTCGCCGAGCTCGACGGTCAACCCTTTGAGAACGTCGGTCGCTCCGAAGCTCTTGCGCAGCTTGCGGACCTCGAGAAACGAAGCGCTCACGCGCCGCCTCGACCGCGCACCTCGCGATCCCAGCGCTGCATCCATCCGGCGCCCTCCTGCTCGATACGCGCCCAGTCCACATCAGCGCTCACCAGCTGTGAAAGCGCCTCTTGGGCCCAGTCCGGCAAGCTCTCGGCGGGAATGTCGGTACGGGCCGGCAGCCGGAAGGCCTTTTCGGCAGCAAGCCTTTGAGCCTCGAGGCTGCCCGCCCACTCGATGAATCGGCGCGCGGCATCCGGGTGCGGAGCTCCCTTGACTAGGCCTATGGAGTCTTCAATCACCGGTGAGCCACTGCTCGGGAACGAGTAGCCGAGAGGGGCCCCGCGCTGACGCTGGAAAAGGATATCGGTGAGCTCCCAACAGGTAATCAGGCCCTCCTGGCGCTCCATTTTGAGGTGCAGGAGGGCCGGATTGTGGGCGTACTCCTTGGTTTGGGCATCGAGCTTTCGAAGCCAATCGAAGCCCGACTCCGCGGACCCGGTCTCGCTCACGGCTCGCGAAAGGACCATGCCAAAGATCGTTCTCATAGTGCCGCTTGCGAGGGGATCGCGGATCAAGACCTTGTCCTGCCATCGCGGATCGAGCAAATCGTCCCAGTCCCGGGGCGCATCCTCTACCGCGACGGCATCTTCGTTGTAGACCAGGATGGGCGGCGTCAGGTAGAGACTGAAGAACAGCGCATCCGGATGCCGGCTCCTCTCGTCAAGAGCTTCGGCCCAGGAAGGTTCGAAAGGCTCCAGAAGGTCGCTTTCGACACCACGCGCAAGGATCGCCGCGGGTCCACCAAACCACACGTCTGCTTGTGGGTTGACGGCCTCGGAGCGCACGCGATCAAAGACTTCCTGGGAACCCATATCGAGCCAGCGAACGTCGATATCTGGATTCTCACGCTCGAACGTCTCCTCGAAGAGTCCCAGGAGGTCGCGGCCGTGGGGCGAGTACAAAACCAGCGGAGTTCTGCCATCGTCGCTGCAGCCAAAACTTAGGACGCTCAGGCTCAGTACGACGAAAAGTCGGCGGAGACGTGCGTGTTCGCGGTGCGATGAGCGGGGCCTCGGCATAGCTAAATCCTCTCGAAGTCTGTCTTCGATTATTTCGCACCTCGGCAGCTGAAGGAAAAGAAGAGAGCTCTTCGCTCCAGGAGACGCGCTATGCTGAACCCATGGTGACGCTTACCCACGGGCTCTCAGCCTTTGGAGCCGGCCTCCTTTTGGGAGCGATCATCCGCCGCCTGATACCTTGGCTTTTGAGGCTGAAGGATAGGTCCTTGCCGTTCGCCGGTCCCTTTGTTGAGGTTGGCCTAGCGACCCTCTTTGCGGTGACCTGGTGGAGGTTGGGCTGGCGGTTTGGGCCTTGGCCCTACATCGTAGCGATGCTTCTGCTCGGTGCGTGTGCCTGCGACTATTTGGTGAAGCTGATCCCGGATGTGATCACGCTGCCCGGAACTCTGCTGGCTATCGCATGGGCGGCGTTCGGTGACGGAGGCGTGCTCCTGAAATTGCCTTTGCAAGCTGCTCTTCTGCGAGAAATTTTTCCCGAATTGACAAGCAGCGCTGCCGGCACCGGCTTGACGGCGAGCGCTGGCGCGCTGACTGGATTCCTTTGTCTCGAAACTCTTCGGAGAACCTTCGGACTTCTCGTTGGCCTAGAGGTCATGGGGTTTGGAGACAGCAAAATGGCCCTCTTGCTGGGCTCCGTGCTGGGCCCGATAGGAGTGCTCATGGCTCTGCCGCTCGCCTTTTGCATCGGCGTGGTTCATGGGCTTGTGATTCTGAGCCTCACGGGGCAGCCACACTCTCCGTTTGGCCCTCCCCTCGCTCTGGGCGGCTTAGCCGTTCTGCTGACGGGTGGAGATCTGCTGCTATGGATCGGCGGGTTCCAGAGGCGCCTTCTAGCTCTTCCCGTGGGTATCCTAGCGGGGCTCTACGCAACCTTACTGGCGATCGTCGTGTGGCTCCTCTGGCGAACGCGCAGGCGGGCTCGCGAATACGAGCAGAGAATCGAGGACGACTACCGCCAGATCGAAGAGCAGCTTGAACCCTGACTCTCAAGGCCAGGGGGTTCCGATCTCATCAGCCGGTGAGGATGTCCCGAGAGAGGCTCGTGACGTCTGAGAATCCGCACAGGCCAAGAGCTCGATCCAGCTCATCGCGCAGGATCGCCAGCACTCGCTGGACTCCTGCCTGGCCGTCGACGGCGAGCCCCCAAAGGGCCGGCCGTCCAACACCCGCGGCGCTCGCGCCGTAAGCGAGGCATTTCAAAAGGTCGCTGCCCCGGCGTATGCCGCCATCGACCAGGACCTCCAGATGCTCGCCGGCTGCGTCGACGACTCTTGGAAGAACGTCTAGTGTTGCCGGAGCGGTGTCGAGCTGACGTCCCCCATGATTAGAGACTACAACCGCCCTAGCTCCTCGTTGCGCTGCGAGAACGGCGTCCTGCGGATGCACGATGCCTTTGACCACGATCGGCACGTCCGTCAGCGACGTCAGCCACTCGACGTCGCTCCAGGAGAGTGCCGGATCAAAGAGCTTCTCGACGTAAGCCGTAAGGCTCGACCCTTCTACCCCAAAGGCCACCTTGGAACTGGAAGTCCCCGTCAAATTTGCCGCGTGAAGTCCATCCGGGAGGCGGAACCGATTGCGCACGTCGCGCTCTCGGACGCCCATGATCTGCGCGTCGACTGTCAAGACCAGGGCCTCACAACCGGCTTCGACCGCACGGTCCACGAGATCTCGAGTGAGCCCTCGATCTCGGTAGACGTAGAGCTGGAACCAGACGGGGCCGGAGGCTGCGCGCACCACGTCTTCGACGGGCTGGTTGGAAAGCGTCGAGAGAACGAAGGGCACACCTGCGGCGCTCGCTGCCCTCGCGGTTGCGAGTTCGCCATCATCGTGTGCCAGGCGGTGGAAGGCGGTCGGCGCGATGAACAGCGGCATCGAAGCGGATCGGCCTAAGATCTTCGCTTCTAGATTGCGGGAGCTTACGTCGCGCAGAACTCGGTAGTGCAGGGCAACGCGATCGAAGGCCCGGCAGTTCTCAGCCAGCGTGATTTCGTCGTAGGCCCCGGATGCGTAGTAGCCGAAGGCCATCTTCGAAAGCTTGTGCTGCGCAGCCTGTTCGAAGTCTGCAACGTTGATCAGCTTGGAGTTAGCGAGTTCCATGGCCGTCCTGTTGAGAGAGCTGCCGACGTCGTAGTTCGCTCCTTGCGCCGCAGCGGAAAATCAACGTCGCCGTTTCCGTCGCGGCTTCTTGGGAGCGTTACGGCGTTTTTCGAGCAGCTCGGAGGCCTGCTCGGGCGTGACCTGTTCCGGATCTGCCCCTCTGGGAAGCGAAGCGTTGGTCTTCCCGTCGCTCACGTAGGGTCCATAACGACCCTCGAGGACTTGGACGGGTCCCTCGGCGTCTTTGACCCCTTCGAGCTCTTTGAGGACTTTCTTCTGCTGCCGCCCTCTAGCCTTAGGCTTGGCAAGAATCTCGAGGGCCTGCTCCATCGCAATGTCGCACGCCTCCTCCCAGCTGGAGAGGCTTCGAGTCTCCTTGCCGTGCCTGATGAACGGACCATAGCGGCCTATGGCGGTCGTGACGTCCTCCCCGTCCTCAGGATGCGGCCCGACAAGACGCGGCAGCTTGATGAGCTTCACCGCGATCTCCGCCGTAACGTCCTCGGGTTTGAGGCCTCGAGGCAGAGAGACGCGGCGCGGCTTGGCCTTCGATTCCTTCTCCTCTTCGGTTTGCGCAAGCTCGAGATAGTCACCGAAGCGGCCTGTCTTGAGGAAGATGTCGAGGCCGGAATCTGGATCCTCACCGATCGGCGGGAGGTCGTCAGACCGACTGCGCAACAGCTGGAGGGCCTTGTCGAGGGTCAGCTCGTCGGGGGGAAGATCCTCAGGCACAGAGGCTGTCAGCCGACCTTCGCCTTCACCCCTTCGGAGATAAGGACGCGCCTCTTTGCCTATCTTGACCAGGATGTCCTGCCCGGTCTCAGGGTCTTTCCCGAGTTCGATCGCGGGGTAGATGATCTCGCCGTCTTCAACCCTTTTTTGCAGACCGGGCGATTCGTCCTGGCCCCGAAAAAACGAGCCGACCAAATCGTCCCAGGCAGCCTTTCCATCTGCAATCTCGTCGAGGCCGTCTTCCATCCTCGCCGTGAAGTGGGTTTCGACGAGGTCGA
>JBCCLG010000067.1:0-12828 GCA_039027015.1 Acidobacteriota bacterium
CAGGAGGTGGGGAGACGTCGCCGGCTGTGTCGACTCGCTCCCATCGTGGTGGCTGCGACAGCCGCAGCAAGTGGACGTCGGAGAATGGCGTGCCGCCAGTGCTGCCGCCATACACGCAAAGTCGAAGGTCCAGACGTTGAGCGTGAAGTCCGGGTCGTTGACGTTCATCCTCGGCGCCAGGAAGAAGAAGAGGACGTTGACCGCCAAATAGAGGCGAAAGGGATGAACCCGCAAAGCGCTTCCGGGCTCGAAGTGCTCGGCCGCGGCCCGCCCCGGGCAGGCGAGCAGGCGGCGGAGGGAGAGCCACATGGGGCCGTCGAGCTGGGTCAGCGCGTGCCAGCAGCGCAGCGCGAAGGTGCTGAGGCGCAAATCCGCCTCGGCACTAGGCGGCAACAGGTCTTCTGGAGAATTCAAGGAGGTTGATCGTATCAGCCGAGCCTGAGCCGGCTCGTCGTCGAGGCTGTTATGCTTTTGTATCATTTATGTGGAAGAAAGAAGCGCTTGCTTCCGTAGTGGCTGGGTGCGGTTCGCATTCGGCTTTCCCGTCTCTTCAAGGAGACTGTCTTGCCTATTCCCTCACGCGCGTTGATTTATGCGCTCGCCTTTGGGCTGGCGTTTTTAGGAGCCGCCGCGATTCCGGCTCGAGGTGAAGAGGTGTCTCGCGCTACCCAGCGGCTCGCCCAGGATCGGGAGTCGAAGATGGCGGAGATCGGCTCGCAGATACAGGAAAAGAGGTGGCGCAAGGCGCGGCGAAGGGCCGACCTGCTGCTCGATGACATGAGCGGGAAAATCACCTCGGGCCTGGGCGCGACCCGCTTTGTTGCCCGCGGAACGCTGCTGCGCTCGTTGGCTCAGGCGGGCGCGGGTAATTTGAGGGACGCCAGATGGGATTGGCATATGACGCGGGCCTTCGAGAAGGAGATCGCCTTTTCCGACCTCAAGGGATTCGGGGAACCCGGCAGGTGGCTCGAGGCCTATCGCGAGAGCCTTGAGCTCAAGGAGGACGGTCGGCTCGTGGCGTTTGAGGACGTCCTGACCCCCGGGCCAGATTTTGGGGACAGCCTCACGGTGCCCAAGAGGAAGCGGTTTACCAGGCCCCGATCTCCTGGCGGGACTCGGCAGGCCGGGATCCTCGGATACACCAACGTATCGTTGATCGTGGAGAAAGACGGCAGGCTCAGCAATCCCGTCGTCAATTCTGCGATCAGCGCCACTCAAACCTACGAAGCCCTGGAGGCTTTGAGAGACTGGCGCTACGAGCCCGCGACCTATAAAGGTGAGCCGGTGCGGGTTCACTTCAACCTCCAGGTCAACTTCAGCCTGAAGGGCAGATGAGCTGAGCCTCGCGGTGCCCTCCCCGAAGGGCCCCGCGAGGCGGCGACTGTTCCGGTCGGTCAGCCGATCAGCCGCCCTCGCCTTTTTCCTCTCAGCCGCCTTCTCCGCCGCCGTCGTTGGGATCCTGACCGCCCGCGACCTCGACGCCGTCGAGAACGCCGCCGCCGTCCGAGTCTGGATCCAGCGGGTCGGTGCCGTCGACCCGTAGCCCTGGCCGCGTGGAATGAAGGGGTTCAACCCCCCCACCGGGCGCTCAGGGTCCGATCCGGCTGCACGCCCCGCCGATTTTCCGCATGACTTTATGAAAGGTGCTCGCGAAGGGCCCGAATTGTGGCGTCAGCAAATTCAATAGTGACCGCCTCCAGTGCGCAGGCAGACGTGTTTCAAGTGGCTTGACGAGAGGCGGACGGAGGCGAAAGCATGCAGGCGATGAGCCATCAAAAGGTCATGGAATTGGTGGACGCGGCGCTCGATCTCGAAGCCGCAGCGAGGCGTGATTTTCTCGCCCGGGAGTGCGCGGATCGCCCCGATCTCAAGGCCGAGATCGAATCGCTCCTGGCCGAGGAAGAGGAGGCCTTGGCCAACGACTTCCTCGGCGTGCCGGCGGCGCTCGAGATGGGAGTCGCGATACCGAGCGGGGGCGCGCGGCGTTCACCGGCGAGCGTTCAGCCCGACGCGGATCAGATCGGCCCCTATCGGGTGCTGGAAGAGCTCGGCCGGGGCGGCATGGGCACGGTCTATTTGGCCGAGCAGAGCAAGCCCATCGAAAGGCGCATCGCGCTCAAAGTGGTTCACGGCTTTGGCGGCAACGGCGGCAGCCGCCGGTTTGCCGCCGAGTGTCGGGCTTTGGCGCGACTCAAGCACCCCAATATCGCCGCCGTCTACGACGCTGGAGTGGCCGATGAAGACCGCGCCTTCGTCGCCATGGAGTGGATCGAGGGCCACCACATCACTGACTGGTGTGACCGCAAGAAGCTCTCCCTGCGCGAGCGCATCGAGCTTTTTCTAGGCGTGTGCGCCGGCGTGAGTCACGCCCATCAGAAGGGCCTAGTGCATCGCGATCTCAAGCCCTCCAACGTGCTGGTGTCGGAAGTCGACGGTGAGCCGGTGGCCAAGGTCATCGACTTCGGCATCGCGCGCTCCCTCGACGAAACCGACGTCCTCAAGGATCTAGATCTCGAGGGGTCGGTCGCGGCCTGGATGCAGGAGGCGACCCCGGAGCCCGACGCTATCGAGCTCAGCAGGAGCATGCTCGTTGGCTCCCCGATCTACATGAGCCCGGAAGCGGCCACGCCGCGCGGTCGATCGGATATCGACACTCGAACCGACGTGTACTCGCTCGGCACGCTGCTCTACGTGCTCTTGGTGGGGGGGCCGCCGTTCGAGGTTCCCGAGCTGGGCATCGGAGCCCTGCTCCATCGGGTGCGCACCGTCGACTCGCCGCCGGCGAGTCGGCGCTGGTGTGAGCTCGACGCCCGGCGCCGGGAGCGCCTCTCGGCCCAGCGCAGCGCCTCGGTGAGCCGGATCGAGAAGAGCCTGCGCGGCGACCTCGACTCCATCCTGACCAAGGCTCTGGCGCGCCGGCGGGATCGGCGCTATAGCTCCGTTTCGGAGCTGGCCGCCGATCTCCGGCGTCATCTGGAGAGGCGGCCGATCGAGGCGAGAGAGCCCTCGTTGGGCTACCAGCTCTCCCGCTTCGCGTGGCGCAACCTGGGTACGGTCAGCGCGGTCGCTGCGATCGCCTGCGTGCTGATCGTCGGCATCACGGCCCGGACCCTGGAGGCCCGGCGGGCCAATCTGGAAACCGAGAAGGCGCGGCAGGCCCTGGTGGAGGCCGAGCGGGTGTCCGAATTCTTGATCGGTCTTTTCGAGACCGTCGATCCCGACCGCGCCGCCGACGACCCGGAATCGGTGGATGAGCTGCTGGCCAAGGCGGAGGCGACGCTGGATGAGAAGCTTCCCGATCAGCCCCTGGCGAGGGCCCGCTTCCTTCAGACCATCGGCCGAGTAGGCTTCAACCGCGGGGATCTCGAGCGCGCTGCGGATCTCTACGAGAGGTCCCTGGCCCTGCGCGAGAAGCATCTGGAGCCGGACGACGCGCAGATCATAAGGACCCTTGGCTCTCTGGGGGTGATCTACCGCCGTCAGGGGCGCGAGACCGAGGCGGAGAAGGTTCTCGTGAGGGCCATCGGGCTTTACGAAAGCTCTGATCAGCCGGACGCCGGCGCGTTCGCGGCGTCCCTCTCGTGGTTGGCGAACCTTCACTACCAGCAAGGGCGGTTTGAGGACGCCGCGGCCGGCCACCGCCGCGCCCTCGAGCTGCGGCGTCAGGAAGAGCCGGAAAACCCGGGCTCGATCGGCGAATCGCTCAACAATTTAAGCCTGGCGCTGCGGGAGCTGAGCCGTCCGGGCGAGGCGAAGCCGCTGATGCTCGAGGCGGAGACCTACCTGGCGCAGGCCTTTGGCGACGAGCATCCGCTGGTCGTTAGCTGCTGGCTGAATCGAGCTGTCCTGGAAGAGCGGATCGGGAACTGGCAGGAGTCCGAGCGGCTGCTGAGGAAGGCACTCGAGCACTTTCTTCGCATCCACGAGCCCCATCATCACCGCGCGGTGACCACCAGTCGCGCGCTCGGGTCTCTATGGCAGCGCTGGCGTCGACTCGACGAAGCGGCGGACCATCTTGAAGGTTTGCTGTCTATCCAGAAGGCGGCTCCCGGCGGCGATAGGCTCGATATCGCCAGGACCGAGAATCTCCTGGGCCTGTCGTTTTACCGGATGGGGGACCTCGACGCCGCGGAATCGTATTTCCGGAAGGCGTCCGAGACCTGTTTGGAGATGCTGGGCGAGGACCATTTCTTAACCCAGGGCGTTCTGTCCAACGCCGCCGCGGTGAGGGCGGATCAGGGCGAGGTCGGGAGGGCCGCCTTTGAGCTTCGGGCGCAGATCGCCAGGCGGCAGGCTTCCCACGGCGAAGAACATGCCGGCGTCGCGAACCTTCTGACCCTCCTGGGCGAGGTGCTCTTCGAAGACGGTCAGATGGACGCCGCGGGCGAGGCCTTCAGCCAGGCTCTGAGTATTCGAGAATCGGCCGGCGTTGTCTCCACGGCGTTCGTAGGGAAAGAGCAGCTCTGGCTCGGCAGGGTGCGACTCGAGCAGGGCAGGTTTGAGGAGGCCTCGAGTCTCCTGCGCCATTCTTTGGCGCTCCTGCGACGGCTCCTGCCGCCGGGGCATCCGGACCTGGCGATCGCCGAAGCCGCCGCCGAGCGTGCCCGCGGCGAGCTCAGTTCGGCTTCGGGCTCGGGGCGGTCGTAGAAGGCGTCGCGGGCGACTGCCGGCGCATCTCGCGGCGAAGCCACAGGCGGGCAAAGCGCCACTCCCTGTGCACCACCGAGGTCGAGATCTCGAAGAGCTCCGCGATCTCCTCGGTGGTCAGGCCGCCGAAGTAGCGCAGCTCGACAATCTTTGCCTGGCGCTCGCCGACCTTGGCCAGGTTGTTGAGGGCCTGGTCGAGGGCGAGGATGTCCACCGCGGTGGCGCCGTCGTTGTTCTGCTCCTCCGGTCCGCCGCTGCCGTCGTCCATCATCAGCTCGATGGGAATCTGCTCGTCGCGGGGAATGCGCTTGCCGGCTTTTTTGCGGCGGGCGTGGTCGATCAGCACCCGGCGCATGGCGATGGCGGCGGAAGCGAAGAAGTGCCGGCGGTTTTCCCAGGCCAGCTCCTCTTTATTGAACAGGCGGAAATAGGCCTCGTGCACCACATCGGTGGCGCGCAGGGTGTGGTCCGGCGACTCCCCCTTGACCAGCCCCGAGGCGATCTTGCGCAGCTCGGAGTAGACGAAGGAGACGAGCTCTTCTCGCGCCCCGTCGCCGGAGTCCTCGAGCTTCTGAAGAAGCACTGTGATCTCGCCGCTTCGATCCTCAGCCATGGCCGCGCTCCGATTTTCGCCCAAGTCTGCCGCAATCGACGGCCGGTGCCACCCGCCTCGAAGGGCTCTGCGAAGGACGACGCTTCGCCCTCGATCTATGAGTCTAAAGGCTGGGTCTAGGAGGATTGAAACCTATCCTCCGCCTTAAGTGTAGCCCGAGTTTTCGCGGGTAGAGCCCCGCGGGAGAGGCGGGCGGTGCCGGCCGTCCCGCGGTTCTCCGGGGCCGCCCGCTTCAGCCGACGGCCGCGATGGCCGCGCCGTAGTCGGGCTCATGGGTCACTTCCGAGACCAGCTCGGTGTAGACCACCTTCTGCTCCTCGTCGAGGAGCAGCACGGCGAGAGCGTAGAGACCGCTCAAGGGGCCGCTCTCCATCGCGACTCCGTAGTGTTGGCCGAGGGCCTGGTACCTGAAGTCCGAAGCCGTCACCGCGTTCTCGATCCCTTCGGCGGCACAGAAGCGGCTGAAGGCGAAGGGGAGATCGAGGGAGACGAAGAGCAGCACGGTGTCTTTGAGGCCGGCGGCCTTTTCGCTGAAATTCTTGAGCTGCAGTCCGCAGACCGCGGTGTCGACGCTGGGGAAGATGTTGAGAAGGACCTTCTTGCCCTTGAAGTCCGAGAGCGAGATTTCAGAAAGATCCCGCGCGACCATCTTGAAGTCCGGAGCCGTCGCTCCGACCACCGGAAAGTCTCCTCGGGTCTCAATCGGACTGTTCTTGAAAGTCAGGCTGCTCACGGGCGCTCCTCTTGGCGGGTCAAAGGTAGGAATCGGGCTTTGCGCCCGCGGGTGAACCGGGCGGAGGCTAGCACGGTAGGCAGGCGAGCCGGCGCCGAGATCCGGTCCAGAAAGAGCGACCTCTCCAGCAGGCAGATCCGGGGGCGCTCGGCCGCTGGTCAGAGCCTGTGCCTTGACGGCGTTCAGGCGGAAAGGGGCGACTCGGCCGGCCTCCGGTCCCGGGTCGGCGGGTCCCTCAAGGCCGATCCGAGTGCGTCCCTGCTCCTCAAGGCGACGGGCAGGCTCGAATCGGCCATAGGTAATCCTTCTGGTCCTTCCGTTTATGACCGGGTCAGTGCCACGACTCGAATTCGTCGAGGCGCAGCTCGCCGCGGGTTCCGCTGGCGACAAACATGGCGCCAAAGCGCAGGGAGTTGACGAAAAGCTCGTCGTTGTCGAGCTCGGTCAGCTCGCCGATGAGGGCGCCGTCGAGCCAGAAGCGCAGCCAGCCGTCCTCGCTCCCCGGCTCGCGGGCGGCGCGCCACTCGAGCTCCACCTGATGGTGATTTACGCCCGGGCCGCCCAGCGAGACGTAGGGCAGCACGTGGCGGGTGTCCGAATCATCGCGAGCGCTGGCGCGGATCCGGGTCTGGCCGCTGGGGCTTTGCCACAGCCGGATCATGAACCTGCTCGCGACGGTCTCGCCGTTCGAGGTCTGTCCCAGAGCCAGGACCAGGGTTTGGTTCTGCGGAATTTCGAGGTCCGCCGCGTCGATGCGAAAACGCAGTCCCATCGACGCTGAGGAATCGGGCACGGTATCGAGGATCCAGGCGCCCCAGCCGCCGCTGTGCTCGTCGAAATCGATCTCGAGTCCCGAGTCTCCGCCGAGGGCCGCCGCCGCGCTGACGCGCAGGAAACCGGCCGCCTCGCTCATGGCGTTCCAGGAGGAGAGATCGCTCTCGAAGGCGTCGGCGGTCCCGGGGCTGACCTCCCGGGCCGCGTCCCCAGACCGCACGGTGATCGCGTCGACGGCCAGATTGTGAGAAGAGCCCGGAGCGCTGTCGGGCGCGCCGATCCGCAGATCGGCTACGCTGAGGTCCGCCATATTGAGACCGCGAAGCTCGCCGCGCACGCGTCCGTCGATCCGCAGGCGGGCACCGCCGGAGCCCTCGGTCCACCAGTCGAGTCGGACCTCGTGGGGCAGGGCGCTGGTCGTCACCCAGGGGGTCGCCCTGCGGCTGCCTCCAGGCTCGAAAGCCAGAGCGCGGAATTGCGTCGAGGTCGCCGTCAGCCCGACCTCGATTCGAAAGAGCTCGACGCCGTCGGCGGTCAGGGCCTTGAGCAGCGAGAGAGCGCCGCAGTTCACGGTGTCGCTCTCGCCCTGGCATTCGGTCAGCAGGGCGCGGGTGCCCGAGTCGATCGCCATGCGCAGATCCGCGCAGCCGGCGGGCGTGCTGTTCGGATCGCCGTTCGGGTCTCCGCTGGGGCCCGTATCGAGGAAGCCATCGAGCCGGTACTGCACAAAGGCGGGATCGCCGCTGCCGTCGAGGACGATGTGGGCCCCGACGTCGCCCAGAAGCGCTCCGGCGGGCCTCAGGAAGACCTGGGTGTCCAGGCCTTCGATCGGCGGCAGGGTCTCGCCGGCCTCAAAATGAGTCGTCGGCGGACCGAAGCCGGGCGAGCCCGCGAGAATCTTGAGAGCGTAGACGGATCCCGAGGTCGTCTCATGGGCGACTCTGACCAGCAGGCGCTCGGAGCCGACGGTCCAGAAGTCGCCGCCGGGCGTTGGGCTGTAGGTGACGGAGGCGCCGACGATCGCGGCGGTGCCGTGGCGCGCTCCCTCAACGCTGATAGGCACCCCGGAAGGAGGGGCCCAAGAAACCTCTCCCTGGGCCGAGTCGGCGGTGATTTCGTAATCGGCGGCCTGGGCACCGCGGGCGTGCAGAGAAAACAGGATCAAGCAGGCTGAGACGGCGGTCGCTAACCTCATCGTTCATTCCTCCGTGGAGTGATGGGTTGAGTCTCAGCAGCGCCGACCCACTGCCAGGATGATGTGATTCCATACTATCGTAGGGAAACGACTGGCCGCAGCCGCGTCAGCACGCCATGGCCGCAATAGATCCCCCTTCCACGGCCTTTCGGCCGGGCCTAGGACCGTGATCGCGATGTCCATCTCCGATTCCCATCCCGCCGATCCTTCCCGCGATGAAGACCTCGGGCCTCAAGACGGCCCGAGGGCCGACGTGACCCATCTGCTCAAAGAGTGGAGCGAAGGCGACGCGGAGGCTTTGGACCGGCTGATCCCTGTGGTGGAGTCGGCGCTTCGCCAGCAGGCCCGCCGAGTGATGGCCGGCGAGCGCCCGAGCCACACACTGGATCCCACGGCCCTGGTCAACGAGATCTACCTCCGGCTGGTCGATCGCCACAGCGTGTCGTGGGAGAACCGCACGCACTTTTTCGCCTTCGCGTCGATTCTCATGCGGCGGGTCCTGGTCGAGCACGCCCGCGCCTCCGGTCGCCAGAAGCGGGGAGGCGACGCGGTCCGAATCGACCTCGAGGGGGCCGGTGACGTGGCGGCCAAAGCCCGAGGGATCGATCTCATCGCCCTCGACCAGGCCCTCGACAGGCTGGCCGCCCTGGATCCCCGCCAGGCGCGCATCGTCGAGCTGCGCTATTTCGCCGGACTGACCATCGAGGAGACCGCCTCCGTGCTCGAGATCTCGACCTCTCTCGTGACCCGCGAGTGGAAGGTCGTGAAGGCGTGGCTGTTCAACGCGCTGCGCCGCGCGGATTGATATGGACGCCCACCGCTGGCGGCGGGTTCAGGAGATCTTTCACGCCGCCCTCGAGGCGCCGGAGGAAAAGCGGGCCGAGGTGATCGCGCGCTCGAGCGCCGGCGACGCGGATCTCGAAGGCGAGGTCAAAGCGCTTCTCAAGGCCCACGGCCAGGCGACGACCTTCATCGACCGCCCCGCTTTCAGGGTCGAGGACCCTGCGGACGGCGGCTCGATCCCCGAAGCCATCGGCCCCTATCGCCCGGTGAAGGTTTTAGGGCGCGGCGGCATGGGCGTGGTCTATCTCGCCGAAAGGGCGGACGAGGTCTTCGACAAGCGCATCGCGCTCAAGGTGGTGAATCGCGACCTCGCCACCCCCGAGCTGGCGCTGCGCTTTCGGGCCGAACGTCAGATCCTCGCCGATCTCGAGCACCCGGGTATCGCCCGACTGCTCGACGGCGGCACCACCGACGACGGGCGCCCCTACCTGGTCATGGAATACGTCGACGGGCAGCCTGTCGACCGGTTCATCGCCGAGCGCTCCTTGCCCCTCGAGGCGCGGCTCGAGCTCTTCGTGCGCGTGTGCCGTGCGGTGCAGACGGCGCACCAAAACCTCATCGTGCATCGCGATCTCAAGCCGGGCAATATTCTCGTGACGCCCGAAGGGCAGCCCAAGCTTCTCGACTTCGGCATCGCCAAGCTGCTCACCGCCGAGCGGCGAGCTTCTGGCGAGGAGGGGGAGCCGCTGGCGGGCGGCGGCGCGGCCCCGCAGGCAGCGCCCGGGCTGACGGCTCCCGGCGCGCGCCTCATGACGCCGGCCTACGCCAGCCCCGAACAGGCGCGCGGCGCGCCCGTCACCACCGCCAGCGATATCTACTCCCTCGGGGTGGTGCTTTTTGAGATTTTGACGGGCACCAGGCCGGAGACGATCCGCGGGCCGGAGGACGGTCCCGCCACGGTGACGGTGTCGCCGCCCTCGCAGCGTCTCGACGCCCGGGCCGAAGCCGAGGGGGATCCGGCCCTGCGCCGTCTGGGCCGCGCCGTTCGGGGAGACCTCGACCACATCGTGCTGGCCGCCCTGCGCGAGGATCCCGAAACGCGCTACCGGTCGGCCGAGGCGCTGGCGGCGGATATCGATCGCTTCCTCCTCGGCCTACCGATCGCCGTGCGGCCGTCGACCTTCCGGTACCGAGCCGGGCGCTTCTTGAGCCGCCACCGCTGGCCGATCGCGGCCGTGGTTCTGATCTTCGCGGCCCTGCTCTCGCTGACGGTGTCGAATATCCTGCAAAGCCGGCAGACGGCGAGCCAGCGTGACCGGGCGGAGGCGGTCTCGATCTTCATGGTCCGCCTGTTTCAAAACGCCGACCCGAGGCACGCCCGGGGCGCCGAGATCACCGTGCGCGAGCTGCTCGACGAGGCCGCTCGCGAGCTCGAGCAGAATCAGGAGCCGCCCGAGGTCCTCGCCGCCCTGTGGGGAACGCTCGGCGAGGCATACCTGGGGCTCGGTCTCTATCAGGAGGCCCGCGGGTATCTGACCCGAGCCCTCGAACATCGGCGCGAGCTTTTTGGCGAAGAGCATGTGGAGGTCGCCGCGGCGATCGCCGCGCTCGGGAGGCTGAGCATGGCCGAAGAAGACTTTGCCGGCGCCGCCGAGCTGATCGAGCACGGGCTTGAGCAGCGCCGGGCCCTTTTGGGGGAGCGGCACGTCGATACTGCCCACAGCCTCTTCAACCTGGCGACGCTGCATCATCGCCAAGACAATCTCGAGGCCTCGGAGAGGCTCTTCCGCCAGGCGATTGAGACTCTCGAAGAAACCCCTGAAGCCAGCGAGATGCTGGCCTTGGCCTACAGCGGCCTCTCGGCCCTCGAGCGCGACCGCAGCCGCTACAAAGAGGCCGAGCAGCTGCAGAGGCGCGCCCTCGAGGTGATGGAATCGCTGCGCGGATCCGGGCTAGACCCGGAGGTGGAGCGCATGCGCACCGGTCTCGGCACCCTCCTGCGGCGCCGCGGCCATGACGACGAAGCCGAAGCGGTCTATCGTCAGGCCCTCGCCGTCCAGCGCACCCTCTACCCCGAAGGTCACCCTGATCTCGCGGTCACCCTCAGCCACCTCTCCTCGGTGGCGATTCGGCAGGGCCGCTATGAAGAGGCCGACGCGCTGCTCGAAGAGGCGGTGCAGATCCGCATCGAGCGCCTGGGAGAGGACCATCCGCTGGTCGCCAACGCGCTCAACAATCGCGCCAACCTGGCGGCGGATCGCGATCAGCTCGAGGAAGCCGAAGCCCTCTACTCAAGGGCGATGGAGCTGCAGGAGGCCTCGCTGCCCGACGGCCATCAAGACCTCGCCAAGACGCGCACCAACCTCGGCTCGGTGCTCGCCCAGCAGGGCCGCTATCAGGAGGCCGACCGCCTGCATCGGCGGGCCCTCGCCGCGTATCGCGCGCTCTACGGCGATCACCATGCGGGGGTGGCCGCCGTGGTGAACAACCTCTCCCAAAGCCTCAAAGCCCAGGGCCGCATCGCCGAAGCTCGCGCCCAGCTCGAGATCGCGGTCGAGACCCTGCGCGCTCTGCTCGGCGACGAGCATCCGCGCCTGGCGATCGGCCTCAACAACCTGGCTGGCCTCCTGGTGACCGAGGGCGCCCTCGAGCCCGCGGTGGAGGCCTACAGCGAAGCGATCGCTATCGCCAACGAGCGCCTCGGCGAGAAGCACCCGATCACCCTGCGCTTTTTGGCCAATCGGCTGGCGGCTCGGCTCTCCCCCTCGGCGACTGCGCAGCAGGATCTCGCGGCTCTTGAGCCCGAAGCGAGGTTCCTGCTAGAGAACGCCCTGGCCGCTCTTGGAAGCGATCACCGCACCACCGCCGAAGCGCGCGGGCTTTTGGGCGAGATTCTCGGCCGTGCCGGCCAGAAAGAGGAAGGCGAGGCGCTTTTGCGCCAAAGCCTCGAGCAGCTGGAGTCGCTGCCGGGCGTGCCCGAGAGGACGCTCGAGAGGGCGAGGGCGCGTCTCGGCAGGCTCGCCGGCGACCGGAGCTGAGCCGCCTCCGGAGCCGAGTGCCTCTCGCTGGCTGAGCGCGCCGGGCAAAAGATATGGCGGAGAAAGCGCCCTCGGGGCCGCTTTCTCCGCCCTGCCCTCCACTTCAAGAGCCGCCTGTGGACGGCTGAAAGGTCGCTGGGCTCCTTCTACCAGCCGCAGCCGCAGGAATCGTAGTTGCCGTCGTTGCAGTGGCACTCGATACCGCTGCCGCCGCAGGAGAAGTAGTCGACGCCGCCCCGGTCGCGGCACGCGTGCTCGCACGAAAAGCGGTTGACGCCGCAGGCCTGGCACGCGGGGGCGATGAAGTAGCCCAGGGTGCCCACGCAGTTGTTGCCGCCGCCCCAGGCGGTGTCGCCGTCTGCCTGGAAAGCGGCCAGCTCGACGTCCCCGAGAAAGGCGGGCAGGGCCTCCGGCAGGCCGGTCTCGCAGTGGCCGACCTCGGCCTGGGGCGCCTGGGCTGCGGGCTGCGATTCTCCGGCCGCCAGAGCGAGCTCCGCGCCGGTCTCGAGATCCGCCGGCGCGGCGAAGATCGGGGCGCTCCACACGAGGGCGGCGGCGACGAGACACGCGGTCATCAGGGATTTCTTCTTCATGAGTACCTCCAGAGTGCAGGTTGGATCGGGTCCGCCTTGCTGGGCGGTCTCGGCGAGGTTGCCGCCGAGCTTTGTTATTTCTGGAGGCGACGGGAGGAGGAAAACCAGCCACAAAACGCTCGGTTTTTTTCCGGTCTTCCGAACTGCCGCTCTCTCGGTGGGGCGACGGCGCGCGGTCCCGCGGCGCCCGCTTTCTCCGCCGCGCTCGCGGTCGACGGGGCCGTCTGCACCCTCGAAGACGCCATCGTCGCAGCCCACGCCGACATGCGGCGGGCGAGCGCGTCCTGTGGACGGAACTCCCGAGTGGAGCGGCTCACGGCCGAAGCGCTCTTCCCGCTGCAGGGCCGGGCCGCCGAACCCTGATCGGGCCTGGGCGAGTTCTCAGGGAGGAAAGACTCGGGCGAAGCTTTCCTTCATTCGGACGATCTGCCAGCCGAGCGTCTCGGCGTGGC
>JBCCLG010000068.1:0-12742 GCA_039027015.1 Acidobacteriota bacterium
CGGCTCCCGGCCTTCGGCCCCGCCTCGAAGTCCTCGGGGCTGCGCTGCTTTTCTCGACAGGCGGCGCGGCCATCAAGGGCTGTCAGCTTTCGGCCTGGCAGGTCGCGTCCTTCCGCTGCGCGGTGGCCGGGCCGAAAGCTGACAGCCCTTGATGGCCGCTCCGCCTGTCGAGAAAAGCAGCGCGGCCCCGAGGACTTCGAGGCGGGGCCGAAGGCCGGGAGCCGACATGCGGCGGATCCTGACCAGCGGCCGGGATCAAGTCAAGGCGGCCGAGACTCAGACGGCCGCGGGCGCTTCGGGCGGAGCGCCGGTCTTCTCGAGGGGAAAGGCGACGCGGAAGACGGCGCCGCCGCGCGGGGCGTCCTGGTAGGTGATTTCGGCCCCCTGGGCGCTGGCGAGCAGCTTGACCAGCACGAGGCCCAGGCCCAGGCCCTCCGGGGCGTCTTTATCGCCGCCGCGGGCAAACGGCCGGAAGATCTTGCGCTGCAGGCTCTTTGAGACCCCGCGCCCGTTGTCGGCCACGGCGAGCACCACGTCTTTTGCCTCGCGCTGCAGGCTGAGCACGATCTGCCGGTCGTCGACGTCGCGCGTGTAGCGCTCGGCGTTGTCCAGCAGGTTCTGCACGATATGGCTGATGGCGTCGCGGTCGAAAAAGATCGGCGGCACGTCGTCGTCGAGCCGCAGCTCGACCTGGGCCCCGGCCTCCTCGATCGCCAGACGCTGGCGCTGGTAGGCCTCGCGCACGGCCTCCTGGAGCCGGCCTTCCTCAGGGCTCAGGGAAAGACCCCCCTGCTCCAGCCGAGTGAAGCTCAAAACGTTGCTGACCACGCGCCCCAGGCGCTCGGCTTCGCCCGCCATGCGGCGCGCGTAATCCGCCGTGCGCTCCGGCTTGCAGAGCCCTTCGGCGAGCATTTCGCCGTAGAGCCTCAGGCCCGCGAGGGGCGTTCGCAGCTCGTGGGCTGCGGCGGCCGCGAATTGAGAGCGCTGGCGGGCCAGACGCTCCGAATGCAGCACCATGAGCACCACCAGCAGGCCGGCCAGGCCCGCGCCCAGGGAGACCGCGGCGAAGTTGCTAAGGAATTCGAAGCGGCTGGCCGCCGAGTCGGACGCCGCGGCGGCGACCTGATCGCCGACCTGGATCGTGACCTGCCACGGGGTTCCCTCGATCGGGTGGTGAACCTTGCCAACGCCGCCGCGCTCGCCCTGCCACGCCGCTTCCGCAATCGAAGGCTCAAAGGTCTGAGGCTCGAAGAGCACGTCGTAGTCCGGGGAGACGATGGCTTCGGAGATCGCGGCGCTCGAGAGCACAAAGCCCTGTGTCCACACGCCGTCGGGCGTCGTCACGTTGCGCAATGCCCCGAGAGCGGGCTCGCCGCCCACCGGCAGGCGGTGCCAGCGGAAAGGCTCCGCGCGGATCGTGACCTGGCGCTCGTCGCCTTCGAGCAGCGAGCTGGTCGCCCCGCCGCTGCTGCCGTACTGCAGGTCGGCGTAAAGGTCGTTAGCGGTGAGATGCTGCAGCCACGCGGCCCGCGAGAGCCGGGTGATCCGCTCGCGGGCGGGCCCCTCGGGTTCGGGATCGAAATCGTCGAAGCCCGAGTGCCAGCGCGATCCGCTGGCGCCGTCCTGGGACGCCTCGATATCGCTGAACACCGCAACGTCACGCAGCTTCCACAGCAGCTCGCACTGCGACGACTCGATCTCGTCGTAGCTCAGCTCGGGAAATTGGTCGTTCAGGGTCGGCAGGCTCAGGCTGCCGGCGCTGTCGACCTGGAAATGCGCCTCGATCAGCGGATCCGCGAAGCCCTTGGCGAGGGGCGAGACCGCGACCGAAGGGCCCTTGGAGGCCGTGGTCGGGTCGTGGTGGAGGTTCTGATACTCGTAAAACGGCCTGCGCGACTCAGAGCCGCGCAGCAGCTCGAAGCGGGTGGCCAGGCGCTCGGCGAGGGTCACGGCCTTCTTGCGCGCCTGGGAGTAGATGTCCCGCTCCTTGAGCGCGGCCTCCTGCTCCAGCTGATGCAGGCCGCCCAGGAGCCAGGCACCGCAGGGAATGGCCACCGCTACCAGCGTGAGCAGGATGGCCGCCGACGTGCGTGGATATTCGAGCCTCATGGCGATACCTCCGAGCGGGTGACTCGCCGCCCTGCAGGCGGGTTCTCCGCGGCGGCCGCGGCCGGCCTTAACCTCAGGCCGACCAGCGGTAGCCGACGCCGGTCACCGTGGTGATGATCTCGGGATTGGCCGGGTCGCGTTCGATCTTCTGCCGCAGCTTGGCGATGGTCATATCCACCGTTCGGGTCTGCAGGCTGCCGACGGTGCCCCAAACGTTTTCCAGCAGCTCGGCGCGCGTCACGCCGCGCTTCTGGTGGCGATGCAGCCAGCGCACGATGCCGACTTCGCGGGCGGTCAGGCTCTGGGCCTCCTCGCCGCGGGTCACCTCGCAGCGCCCGAGATCGAAGCTCGCGCCGTCCGCCTCGATGACCTCGGCCTCCGACGGCAGCGCCGCCTGGCGCCGGCCGAAGGCCTCGACCCGGGCCAGCAGCTCGCGGACCCCGAAGGGCTTGGTGACGTAGTCATCGGCGCCGGCGCGCAGGCCGCGCACCTTGTCTTCCTCGGCGCCGCGCGCGGTCAGCATCAGGATCGGCAGGCCGGGGCGCACGGTGCGCAGACGCTGGCAAACCTCGATGCCGTCAAGCTTGGGCAGCATGAGGTCGAGGAGCACCAGATCGTAGTGATTCTCTCGGCCGCGCTGCACGCCCGACGCGCCGTCGGACACGGCGTCTACTTCGTGATCAGCGCCGCGCAGAAGGTCGATCAGACCCTCGCGCAGCATCGGATCATCTTCAACGACGAGTATCTTCATCCCTGGGAGGATACGCCCTGCCGCCCGAGAGCGTCGAGGCGCACAGGTAAATCTGCTGTAAGCCGGACCCGCTGCCCGACGAAAAAACCGGGGCCTGGGCCCCGGTTTTGCTGGCGATTCCGCCGACGGCTTTGACTCCGCGCGGCGCGGCGGACGGCTCTCAGTCGACGTCGTTATCGACGAAGAAAGAGCGCTCGCCGATCTCGGTGCGGGCGCCGTTCAGGTCCTCCACGAAGACCTGGATCTGGTGGAAGCCGTCGGAGATCGTGGTGGTGTCGAAGGGCAGGCGCCACACGGGGGCGGCGGAGTTGGGATAGCCCGGGTAGAGCTGGGACACGCCCGGCCGAGTGTCGACGCCGAAGTCGGCGACGCCGGCGAAGAGCAGGCCGTCGATGAAGACCTCAACCCGCGCCACGCCGTCGATGGCCAGCGCCCAGCCCTGGAGGTTGATCTGGCCGCCGTACTGGAAGCCCTCGATGGGCGTCTCGATGTTGCCGACCGTGCCGGAGCCCGGGGCCAGATCCTCGATGCACTGCAGGAAGACCGGAATCTCGTCGACGTTGGCGATTTGGGTCGAGATATCGCCGCTGCGGATCGTCAGGACGTGCTGCCCGCGCTGATAGCCCTGGCAGGCGATGAGGTCGCCGACGTCCATCAGGAAGCGGAAGCCCGCGTTGGGCGCGTCGAGGGCAAACGGATACGCGCGCTCGATGTCGAGGCGAGGCAGGCCAAAGCACTGCTGCAGGCCGACGCCCGACTGGAAGGTGCAGTCGCGGCGGGTGTTGAAGAGCAGCGAGCCATCCAGCATCAGCTCGGCGTAGGAGACGCCGGTATCGCCGATCTCGACGCCGAGGTCGAGCAGCCAGCCCTCCACCGGCGTGAGGATCGGATTGGCCACCGACGTGTCGCAGGAGCGGTTGCACACGCCGAAGAGGAAGGCGTTGCGCAGCGGCCGCTCGATCTCGCCGAACGGGTGCAGGATCGCCGTGTTGTTGTTGACGAAGAGGCTGAAGGTATCGCCACTCGTGCCGATCACGTCGAGAAGGCGGGTGTTGCCCGAGTTGGTGACCACCCGAGCCTGCACGTGGTGATTGCCGTTGGTGAAGCGGGTGGTGTTCAGCTGGAACGTAAAGCCGGGGCCCGGGCTATCGAGGAAGAACGGAAAGTTCTCCTCCACCTGCGGGCGCTGGAAGCCGTAGAGCGCCTGACCGATGACCAGGCCGTCGACCAGGAACTCCACCCGCTGCACGCCCGAGTCGGCGAGGGCCCAGCCGGTGAAAGGCGTGGAGCCCGTGCCCGCGGTGTTGCCGCCGGGGACTCCCTCGAGGAAGCCGAGAATATTCTCCTGGGCCGAAACGGGCACAGCTATCAGGGCGAGCAGCAGCCCGAGGCTGACTATCCAACGTGCTTTCATCACCGTCTCCTCGTGGCGGTCGAGCCGCCTGGGGTCTCGTGGCTCCGGCGGTCCGGCTCGGCAGCCGGTCGTCGCCCGCGCTCTCTTCACTCGATTCGTCAGATTTTCATCGGGTCGAGGTCGGCCCCGAAACCGCGGACGCGGGCGCTCCCCAGAGGGATTTTTGCGGGCGCTCCGGCGCGTCAAATCGCGGTTTTCGCGGGTGCGAAATTCCTGCCTTGATCGGCAGATCGAAGACACGTCCTCGAGTATGACTCGAACTATCGAGGCCATTCTATCTATGGCGGAAAAGCAAGGTCAATGCCCTGAGCCATTTAGCCCCCTCGGCGGGAGGTTTGACCGCGTCCTCGCGGGGCGGCGTGGGCGACCCTCGGCCGGCCGCCGCGGTGCGGCAGCTCGATGCCCTCGCGGGCCAGCTGGCGACGCAGACTGCGCAGAATATTGTCTACCCGCTGGGGGCTGAGGGAGGCGCCGCTGCGTCTGCAGGCCTCCCGGCTCGAGCAGCCCGCGAAGACGATATGGCCGAGCGCCGCCGCGGTGCGCCGCACTTCGCCGGTATCGCCGTCGCCGCCGGCACGGCCGGCCAGCTGCACGCAGCGCCGCGCGATGTGACGGCGCCGCTCCTCGCGCAGCGCGTGCTCTTCCGGATCGCGCGCCCGGCGCACCCCGAAGAGGGCCAGGCCGTAGTAGCCGTGACGGGGCCTTCGCTTGGTGGCGCAGCTTTGGCGCACCCGATCGCTGACGGCGTTGGCCAGGGAGGTGTTGAAAAAGCGCCACAGGGCGTTCTCGCCGGTGGCTGCAAAGCCGCGCCGCGAGCGGCACCAGCGCAGCAGGACTTCCTGCATCAGCTCTTCGATCTCCTCGGGAGAGGAGCCTAGCCCGCGCGCCCGCAGGATTCTTCCCGCGGCCTCGCGCAGACGTTCCCCGCAGGTGGCGAGGAGGAGTCGCCAGTCCTCGTCGCGCTGATCTTCCAGGCAGCGGCGGAAGAGCCGAGCGCTTTCGGCCCTGAAGTACGGCGTCCCGGCCGCTTCCTCGTCCGTCGCCGTCGGGAGGTCGCTCGCGCCCGGGTACGGGCCGGCGGCTGGAAGCTCGATTTCTAAGGCGCGGCGGGCGCCGGCGGCGGGCTCGCCGCCATGGCGGATGGTGCGTGCGGTCATGGTCTTCTCCTGGCAAAGCAGGAGGAGACACCGGCACGGGTCGAGAGACGGCTGTTCTGCTGGAGACGACGCGAGCCGAGACTAGCAGACCGGGCCGCTCCTGAGGCGATCGGCCAGCAGGGTTCGGCGCCGGCTGGCCTCTCGCTGGCGCACCGCCACCTCGAGGGCGCGCCGACTGCCCACCAGCACCACCAGGCGGCGGCCGCGGGTGATCGCGGTGTAGAGAAGGTGGCGCTGGAGCAGGGCGAAGTGCTGGGTGTGAAGCGGCACCACCACGCACGGATATTCGCTGCCCTGGCTCTTGTGAATCGAGGAGGCGTAGGCCAGCACGAGCTGCTCCAGCTCGTCGAAGTGAAAAATCACCAGCCGCTCGTCAAACTCCACCGAGGCCCGCCGCTCCTGGACGTCGAGACTCTTGAGACGGCCGACGTCGCCGTTGAACACGCCGAGGTCGTAGTTGTTGCGCCGCTGCATCACGCGATCCCCCTCGCGCAGCAGGATGCCGCCCTGGCGCACGCTCGCGCCTTCGCCGTTGAGCCTGGCCTGCAGCTCGGCGTTGAGGTTGGCGGCGCCCAGAAGCCCCTTCTGCATGGGGGTGAGCACCTGGATCTCGCTGCGCGCGTCGAAGCCCAGATGGCCGGGGATGCGCTCGACGGCGAGGTGCAGCAGAGTGTCGAGGATCGCCTCCGGGCTCGAGCGCTCGATGAAGAAAAAGTCGTCGGTGCCGTCCCGTCCGGGCTCCCGGGAGCCCGAGATCGGCATCAGGCCGTCGCGGACCCGGTGAGCGTTGGTGACGATCAGGCTGGCCTGCTCCTGCCTGAAGATCTCGCGCAGCCGCGCGACGGCCACCGCTCCCGAGTCGATGAGGTCCGAGAGCACGCTCCCCGGGCCGATCGACGGCAGCTGGTCGACGTCTCCAACCAGGATCAGGCGCGATCCGGGCGGCAGCGCGCGGACCACGTGGCGGGCCAGGGAAACGTCGAGCATGGAGGCCTCGTCGACCACCAGGAGATCGACCGCCAGGGGGCTCGACGGGCCGCGGGCGAAGGTGCGGGTGTCGGGCTGATATTCGAGCAGGCGATGCACGGTTTTGGCGTCGCGCCCCGTGGAGTCCTGAAGGCGCCTGGCCGCGCGGCCCGTGGGGGCTGCGAGCTGCAGGCGCAGACCCTTGCGACTCAGGATCTCGACGATGCCGCGCACCAGGGTGGTTTTGCCGGTGCCCGGGCCGCCTGTGAGCACCAGGACCTTGGCTTCGAGGGCCAGGGCGAGGGCCTCACGCTGACCGGCCGCCAGCTCGAGGGCGGCCCGCTCCTCGTACCAGGCGAGGGCGCGCTCGACGTCGATCTCCAGCTCGAGGGGCAGATCCGCCTGCACGGTGAGGCCGAGGATGGCCTCGGCGAGCTGGCGCTCGGCGACGTCGAGGTGGGGCAAGAGCACCGCCCGCTCCTCGCCGGCCAGCGGACGCTCGACCAAATCCCGCGCGCCGAGAAGAGCGTCCACGCCGTCCTCCACGCGCTGGGACGCCACGCCCAGAAGCTCGACGGCGCGGGCCGCCAGCTCGGTGCGGGGAAGATAGAGGTGGCCGCGGTCCGCCGCCTGGCGCAGCGCGTGGAGAACGCCGGCGGCGATGCGCTGCTCGGAGTCGGCGGCCAGGCCGAGGTCGGCGGCGATTTTGTCGGCGGTGCGAAACCCGATGCCGCGCACGTCGCGGGCCAGCCGATGCGGCTCGGTGGTCACCACGCCCAGGGCGCGGTCGCCGTAGTGCCGGTAGATCTTGCCCGCCCAGGCCGCCGACACTCCGTGGCTTTGAAGCAGGCGCATCACGTCGCGCACCGCCCGCTGGCGACCGAGGGCCTCGCGGATGCGGCGGCTGCGCACCGCGCCGATGCCGGGCACCTCCGAGAGCTTCTCGGGCTGACTTTCGATCACCTCGAGCGTCTCGAGGCCGAAATGGCTCACCAGGCGCGCCGCCATGGCCGAGCCGACGCCCTCGATCGCCCCCGAGGAGAGGTAGCGCTCGATGCCCACCAAGGTAGCCGGCTTGACCGTCTCGAAGGAATCGACCTGGAGCTGACGGCCGTGCCGGGGGTCCTTGCGCCAGCGGCCCGAAGCGCGCAGGGTTTCGCCGACCTGCACCCCGCTCAGGCCGCCCACGACGGTCAGCTCGCCGCGCCCGCGCACCAGTAGGGAGGCGACGGTCCAGCCCGTCTCGCGGTTGGCGTAGATGATGCGCTGCACCACGCCCTCGACCTCCTCACGCCCAATGCTGCTCACAATAGCGCCATTCTAAGGCCCGGCCGTGGCTGGGGTGCCGGCTTGGCTGCTAGCCTAGGGGCGATGATTCGGCGATGGCTTCCCGTGTTGCTGATCCTGCTCGGCGGCTACGGCCTGCTCGAGGCGCTCACCTGGCAGGCCGGGCTCGGCCGCTACGCCTCGAGCCCGCAGCGGCTGCAGATCAGCCGCGGCAACACCGCCATCGCGGCCGGCGGCCAGGCCGGGATCCTCCTCCGGCAGAGCGAGCGCCGCCGCTCCGCCGAGCTGCTGGTGCGCTGCGAGAAGCAGCAGCGCATGGTCAAGCTGCGGCCCGGGCGGATCAGCGAAGAAATCTGTGACGTTCGAGTCAAGCTGATCGACATCCTGCCCGACGAGCAGGTCGAAGTAGAGATCCGCTGGGGCGGCGACGCTTTTCCCGAAGACGCCGCGCCGGCGAACGGATCGAGGTAGAGAGACAGACCGAAGCCAGGACTTCGAGAGCGCCGACAGCATGAGTATCGAAAGCCCAGCCCCTTCCCCGCCCGAGCCCTCGAGCCCGGACGCAGCCCGCCAGCGCATCGCCGTTCTCCAGCGCGAGCTGGCGCGCCATAGCGAGCTTTACTACACGCTCGGCCAGCCCGAGATCAGCGACCGCGAGTTCGATCGGCAGATGGAGGAGCTGGTAGCCCTCGAGAACCGGTATCCCGAAGCCCGCACGCCGGACAGCCCCAGCCAGAGGGTGGGCGGTGAGCCGGTCGAGGGATTCGAGACGGTGCGCCACGACCCGCCGATGCTCTCGCTCGACAACACCTATGACGACGCGGAGCTTCAGGACTGGATCGGGCGTCTGGGCCGCCTGGCGCCCGGCGCCGAGCTTTCCTACGTCGCGGAGCTCAAGGTCGACGGCGTGTCGATCTCCCTGCTGTACCGGGATCGGGTCCTCGCCCAGGCGCTGACCCGGGGCAACGGCGAGCTGGGCGACGACGTCACCGCCAACGTGCGCACCATCCGCCAGCTGCCCCTGCGCCTGCCCGACTCGGCGCCGAGCGAGCTTCTGGTGCGCGGCGAGATCTTCATGCCCCGGGCCGTCTTTCAGCGCATCAACAGCGAGCGCGAGGCGCGTGGCGAAGCGCTCTACGCCAATCCGCGCAACACCACCGCCGGCACCGTGCGGCTGCTCGACAGCCGAGAGGTCGCCCGGCGGCAGCTGGCGGTCACGGTCTTTCAGACGGTGACCGAGCTGGGCGACGGGGCGGAGGCGTGCCACTCAGGCGGGCTCGAGAAGCTGGCGCAGTGGGGCCTTCCCGTGTCCTCCGCCTGGCAGCGCTGCTCGGGGCTCGAGGAGCTTCGCGGCTTCATCGAGACCTGGCGAGAGAAGCGCCACGATCTCGACTACGAGACCGACGGCGTGGTCGTCAAGGTCGACTCCCTCGAGCTGCAGAGCGAGCTGGGGCGCACCGGCAAGGCGCCGCGCTGGGCGGTGGCGTTCAAGTTCGAGGCCGAGCAGGCGCAGACCGAGGTGCTCGACATCTCGGTGCAGGTCGGCCGAACGGGCGCGCTCACGCCGGTGGCGGAGCTGGCTCCCGTTCTGCTGGCCGGCACCACCGTGAAGCGCGCGACGCTTCACAACTACGAAGATTTGGCGCGCAAGGACGTTCGCCTCGGCGATTGGGTGGCCGTTGAGAAAGGCGGCGACATCATCCCCAAGGTGATCTCGGTGGTGGCGGGTAAACGCCCCGCGCGCAGCCGCCCCTTCAAGCTGCCGACCCAGTGCCCGGAGTGCGACGAAAAAGTCGTGAGCTTCGAGGGCGAGGTCGCCCTGCGCTGCGTCAACTCCGCCTGCTCCGCCATCGTGGCCCAGGCGATCGGGCACTTCGTGTCGCGCAACGCCATGGACATCGAGGGCCTGGGGGAGAAGTCGATCGACCTGCTCCTGCGCGAGAAGCTGGTGAGCGACTACACCTCCCTCTACGACCTGACCGTGGAGGATCTCGCCGGGCTCGACGGCTGGGGCCGCAAGTCGGCGGAAAACGTGATCGCGCAGATCGAGGCTTCCAAGGAGCGCCCGCTGGCGCGGCTTCTTTTCGGCATCGGCATCCGATTCGTGGGGGCGACCGTCGCCAAGGTGCTCGCCGAGCGCTTCGGCGATCTCGAGGGGCTGCGCCGGGCCGATCGCGAGGATCTCGAGGACACGCCGGAGATCGGCCCCAAGGTGGCCGAGAGCGTGCTGCACTTCTTCGCCGATCCGCTCAACCAGGAGCGCCTCGCCAAGCTGGTGGAGCGCGGCCTTGAAACCACCCAGCCGCAGCCCGAACAGGTCGCGGATCCCGACGGCGTCTTCGCCGGCAAAACCGTGGTGCTCACCGGAACGCTGACGCTCAAGCGTGGCGAGGTGAAAAAACTGCTCGAGGCCGCGGGCGCCAAGGTCACCGGCTCGGTCTCCAAGCGAACCGACATGCTGATCGCCGGCGAAGACGCCGGCTCCAAGCTCGCCAAGGCCGAGAAGCTCGGCGTCGCCGTGGCGGATGAAGCTCAGCTGCGCGAGTGGCTGGGCATCTGATCGCCCAGCGCGCCCGCGGCCGGACGTTGGGCGCGCGACGGCGCCATGAGCGCGGCGCCGCCGCACAGCAGACTGGCGAGGGATAGCCCGGTGGCCAGCAGGGAGATCTCGACGCCCAGGAGCGATCTCTGACCGGCCATCGCCAGGGTCGCAACGCACAGGCTCGGCACCAGGATGTAGAGGCAGAGACCCAGGGCGATTCGGGTGCGGCGCAGATCGCGCTCGAGCTGAGGCGCATCCACCGGCAGCACATGCCCCACGCAGGCGCTCAGCCGGCGGTTGCGCAGGCCGAGAAAGACGCTCGACGCCAGCACCAGGCCGAGGGCGAGAACCAGCGCGGCCAGGATCTCGATGCTTCCCACCTGCAGGCCTTCAGGGGCCTGCGACACATCGCCCCACAGGGTTTGCGGCGGCGTCACCATCTGGGCGCCGGCGCTGGCTGCCACGGCGCCGCAGCCCAGCGAGCAGGAGAGGACGAAGAGCGCCCTCCGCGCTCGGGCAAATTTCGGGTGACAAAGGAAAGAAAAAGCAGGCACAGGCTGGACTCCACGAGTCGCGATTCGAAACATGGGCGACGCCCTTCGAGGCGCGAACACACACGAGAATTGAAGGTCGCCTACCATTTTGCCATAGCTTCTGACGACGCGCAGCCCTCGACGGCCGGTGCGCGCCCCGCGCTGATAAAATCGGCCTTCATGAAGCCGAAACCCCAAGTCCCTCAAGCGCCGCCGCGCGGGCTCTTTCCGAGATCCGGCGGAGACCTGCCGTGAGCGAGCTTCGCCGCTTCGCGCACGGGGTGGTGACCAGCCGCGACCTCGAGGCCAAGCTGCGGCTGGCGGACCGGCGCCTCGACGACGACGAGCCCGGCCCGGCTTTGCGACTCGAGGCGCCCGGCAGGCCCGCGAACCTCGAGATTCGGCCGGGCCGGGAGGTCAAGATCCCGAGGATCGAGGGCATGGGCGATCCCGCCCAGCGCGTCCGGATCCTGCACGCGCTCGCCAATCACGAGCTGCAGGCGGCCGAGCTCTTCGCCTGGGCGCTGCTGGCCTTTCCGGAGGCGCCGAGGGAATTTCGCGCCGGCCTGGCCGAGATCCTCGACGACGAGCAGCGGCACACCCGCATGTATATGGCGAGGCTCAAGGGTCACGGCCGCGCCTTCGGCGATTTTCCGGTCACCGGCTATTTCTGGCGCAAGACCCCCCACCTCACCTCGCCCCTGCACTTCGTGTCGGCGATGTCGCTGACCTTCGAGAACGCCAACCTCGATTTCACGGTGGAGTACGCGGCCGCGGCGCGCCGGGCGGGCGATGAGAAGACCGCCCTGGTGATCGAGCGCGTGGAGCGCGACGAGGTGGATCACGTGCGCTTCGGCTGGCGCTGGCTTCAGGAGCTCAAGGAAGAAAACTCGAGCGCGTGGGAGACCTGGAAGGACCACCTCGCCTGGCCCCTCAGGCCGAGCCGCGCCCGGGGAGAGCGCTTTTATCCGCGCGGCCGCCGCGCGGCCGGCCTGGACGAGGATTTCATCGCGCGTCTCGAGTCGGCCCACCGCGACGAGGGAGTCTGAGCTGGGTTCTCTCGGGGTGCCGGGGCCGAGCTCCAGGCCGCGGCTTTGGATCGCCAATCTCGACGCCGAAGAAACCTGGGCTCGCGGCCGGGCGGGCGGCGCCACGCTGCCGAAGCTGGCCCGCGAGCGCATGGCCGCACTCGGCAGCCTGCTGCGCTTTGCCGCGGCGCCGGGGGACGCCCTGTGGCTGCCGGACTGGCTCGATCCCGGGCGCCTTCCCGCCCTGGGCTCGGGCCCCGTCGACATCCTGAGCGGCCCGCCGCGCGGTCTGTGCAGGCTTCGCCGGAGCTTCGTCTTCGAGCCCTGGGCCCGAGCGGCGCCGTGGTCGAGCGACGAAGACTCGAGGATCGCCGCCGCGGTCAACGACCGCCGCTTCGCGCTCGAGGTGCGCCGGGATCTCGAGCGCGAGGACCGGAGCCGACGCCCCTTCGCGAGCCGCCAGGTCGCGAGTCTGAGCGATCTGCGAGCGGCGATCGAGGCGCTCGAGGCGCCGGCCGAGGCGGAGTGGGTGCTCAAGGCTCCCCTCTCCGCCGCCGGTCGGCATCGCTTCCGCGGCCGCGGAAGCGGGCTCGAGCGAGCCGACGCGGCGCGCATCGAGCGGCTTCTGGCACGCAGCGGCGCCCTGATCTTCGAGCCTTGGCACCGGCGCGATCTCGACGCCGGGGTGCTCTTCGAGGTCGGCCCCCGGGGCGCCCTGGGGGAGCCGCGCGCCCATCTTCAGGAGGTCGACCCGCGCGGCGCCGTGACCGCCTTGACCGTCGGGCCGCGGGCGGAAGCCAGGCTCGGCGAGGGCCTCGATCTCCTGCTCGAGACCGCCCTGCGGGTGGCCCAGCGCCTCGCCGCGCGCGGCTACCGCGGACCGGCGGGAATCGACGCCTGGCGCTTCTTCGGCGCTGCGCAGCGCGGAAATCGACGATGGCACCCGCTGGGCGAG
>JBCCLG010000069.1:0-12671 GCA_039027015.1 Acidobacteriota bacterium
AGACCTTCGACGCCGCCGGGCCCGCTGCGGGCATCCAGCACGGTCGACTTTATGAGCTGAACCACAGCCCCGAGGGGCTCGATACCTTCGTCAACATCGCCCTCAACCGCGCCATGCCTCGACTCGACGATTCCGGGAGGGTGGCGATTCTGGCCGCCTCGGGGGTTGATCGCCTGGTGCTCCACAGGCCCCTTGAGGGCGTGCCGACCGGACGTGCCTCGCTGCTCGCCGAGGAACCCGGGGCCGCCTGGATCCACCGCGTCTATCGGATCGAGAACGCCCTGCCTGAATACCGCCTGGTGGGCACCGTGCGGGGCACCTCGAGCCTGAACGAGGCGGTCGGCGCGATCACCTCCCCGGGCTTCGACCCGCGGAGCGAGGCGGTGGTACGGAGCAGCGACGCGCCGGAGGATCTCGAGGGACCGCCGGGCCGGGTGGAGGTGGTGAGCGAGGGGCTCGAAAGGATCGTGCTCGACGTCGATTCGCCGGGCGGCGGAGTGCTTCTCACGCGGCGGGCGTATTCCTCGCTCTACAAAGCGAGCGTCGACGGCGCCGCGGCCCCGACGGCGGTGGCCAACGTCCACAAGCTGGCGCTGGCGGTGCCGCCGGGCGCGCATCGCGTCGAGCTGTGGGTCGATCGACGACCGACCGCGCTGGCCGCGTCCGCGGCGCTGCTCGCGGCCCTCGGCCTCGCCCTGTGGGCGGGTCGGCCGTCAGGCCGCGCCGCCCCGGAGCCCGCGGACGCTCCGGAGCTCGCGGATGTTCCGGAGGAAGGTCAGGAGGCCTGACGGCGACGGCGGGTCCGGCTGCCGCGACGGCGCCCCTTGGGCTCGCCCGCCTGGCCGCCTTTTTGCTGGTTTCCCGCAGGGCCCTGCCCCTTGGAGCGACCGCCGCGCGGCGGCGCCTTGTGGGCGTGGACGGAGGTCTCTTTGCGGGACTCGCCGGCGCCCTGGCCGCGGCGGTGCTCCTGGGACGAAGCCGCCGCTCCCTCGCTGCGGCGCGGCTTTCGACCTCGTTTGGGCCGCGACTCGCCCTGGGCCGCTGCACCGGCGGCTGCGGCGGACGAGCGCTGCCCCTGCTTCTTGCCCTGGGCCGGGCGGGATCCGCGGCGCCCGCGCTCCTGACCGCCGCTCTGCTCCCGAGGGCCGGCGCCGCTCTGTTGACCGCGCCGCGGACGCCGGCTGGAGCCCTCGCCCGCGGCGGCGCGGGGGGCCTGCTGGCGATGCTGGGCCGGCGGCTCGACGCCGTAATCGAAGCCGTCGAGCGTGCGCCTCGGCAGCCGCCGTCCGACCGCTGATTCGATCTGCTGCACGTTGGCGCCATCCTGAGGGGAGATAAAGGTAAAGGCCTCGCCCGTGGCGCCGGCGCGCGCGGTGCGGCCGATGCGGTGGATGTAGTCCTCGGAGAGGTGAGGCGGGTCGAAGTTGATGACGTGGGAGAGCTCGGTGACGTCGATGCCGCGGGCGGCGATGTCGGTGGCCACCAGCACGTGGATTTTGCCGCTCTTGAAGTTGGCCAGCGCGCGGGTGCGCTGAGACTGGCTGCGATTGCCGTGGATGCGATCGCAGCTGACGCCGCGGCGCACCAGAAAGTCAGCCAGCCGGTTGGCCCGATGCTTGGTGCGGGTAAAAACCAGGGCGTCGAAGACATCACCGCGCTCGATCATCTCCAGCAGCAGGGCGCGTTTCAGGTGTTCGGGCACCGGCCACAGCACCTGCTCGATGCCGTCGGCGGGACGCGACGCGCGCTCGACGTGCAGGGTCACGGGGTCGTTGAGAAGTTCCCGCGCCAGGCGGGCGATCGGCGACGCCAGGGTGGCGGAGAAAAAGAGCGCCTGATCGGCCTTGGGCAGGTGGCGCAGCACGCGGCGGACGTCGGGCAGAAAGCCCATGTCGAGCATGCGATCGACCTCGTCGAGCACGAGGACCTCGAGGCCGGCGAGCTTGGCGTAGGGGTGGTTGAAATGATCGAGCAGGCGGCCGGGGCAGGCGACCAGGACGTCGACCCCCTTGCGGAAGGCCTGCTCCTGGGGGTTCATGCCAACGCCGCCGTAAACCGCCGCGGCGCGCACCTTGGTGAATTTGGCCAGCACCTCAAAATGCTCGACGATCTGCGCCGCCAGCTCGCGGGTGGGGGTCAGGATAAGCGCCCGGGTGGTGCCCCGAGGCTTGCGCACCAGGCGCTGCAGGATCGGCAGCAAAAAAGCGGCCGTCTTGCCGCTGCCGGTGGCGGCGCAGGCGAGAACGTCGTGCCCCGCCAGGGCGGGCGGCAGGCTGTCGCGCTGGATCGGCGTCGGCTGCTCGAACTCCATTTCGCGCAGGCCGCGCTGAATCGAAGGGTGAAGATCTAGGGAACGAAAGCTAAGTTGAGACATGGGTCTCCTCACGAGCGTCGCGAAGACGTTTTCGGGCGTTCTCGAGGCGCTCCCGGCCTTCCGCGCGCTGGGCTATGCACCAGCACCCGTGAAGGTCGTGTGAGATTCGAAGGCACGCCGATCGAAGAAGCGATCGGCGGCAAGCGCCTGGCGCCCGCTGCTCGTAGCAGGGTCCGGCTTGGAAAAAAGAAGGGTCTGAACGGGGGACTTAGCCGGCGAGACCGCCGCCGGGGCCTGGGAGGCCCGAGGGGGAAGAGCTCGGGTCGTGTGCGACCTCAAGCTTCCTGGACGCTGTCACACGCCGGCGGCGATGGCAAGCGCGGGAGAAGCCACCTCACCTCATCCGGCGGGTCAGCCACTCCTCGACGTAGCGCCGATGCTCGGGAGTCTCGGGGTAGGTTTCGCCCTCGCCATAGGGATAGCCGCTCATGGCATGGAAGGGAAGCGGCTCGACCTGCTGCGCCTCGAAGGTATTGCGATCGGCGTCTTTATCCCAGCCGTGACTCTCGAGAAAGAAGGTGCGGCGCCACCCTTCGGCCACCGGCTCCAGGGCCGCGGCGTCGAATTCGAGGGCGATCTCGTCACCCGGGCCGAGAATCGCGGTTCGATCGTCGCTCTCGGCGAGCAGAGGGCGCACGTCGCCGAAGCGGGTGTAGTTGCCGGGGAAGGGAACCCACGGCGACTCCAGGCGGGTTCGTCGATAGTCAAAGGTGTGCGGCGCGTTGGGAGCCTGGCGCACCGGCGCCGAGAATCCCCGATAGCGCAGGTCGGCGCGCGACGCCTCGAGCTTGGCGCGCACCACCGGCGCATCGTCCCGCCGCTCGAGGGTCCACGCCAGGCGATCCCAGTGCAGCCACAGCGAGGTGACCAGGCGCAGACGGCGCGCGCCCTCGGGAAGGGCCGGGGTATCGACCACCAGGGTTTTGGTCTTGCCCGCCGGAAAGCCGAAGTCGCTCATCAGCTCGCGCCACCGCCCGTCCGCGGTCTCCACCTCGAGGCGCGGAGGCACGTAGGGCAGATCGGGACGCTGGGCGACGGCGAGGTTGAGGCTGGCGTCGGCGGGGAAGATCCAGCCGTCGAGGTGCAGCCTCACGGGCGCCGCCGGCGCCTCCCCGAGATCGAAGGTGAAGGTCCACGGCCTGGAAACGCCCTGGTAGCGGCTCAGCTCGTAGCCGTCGGCATAGACCTCGTCGCGCCGCGCGACCCGCTCGGTGACGTCGCGCCCGCGGCCGTCCCAGGCCGCCACCATCGGGCGCAGGCCCGAGCTGCCGAGCACCTTCTCGGGGGTCTCTCGACCGGGGATGATGCGCAGGGCCGAGGCGACCTCGACGTTCTCCGGGTGGTCGACGACCCACAGAAGAACGCGGTCGAAGAAGGCCGCCTCCCACAGCTCCTCGGTGATGCGCAGCCGATAGGTGGTTTCTGAATCGCCCTCGCCGCCGCCGGGGACCAGGCCGTCGAGCCGCACCAGCTCGGTGGGGTCGCTCGACACCCACACCCCCGGCGCCGCGGGCAGCCCGATCGGCGAACCCCACAGGAGGTCGGTACCGAAGGCGAAGCGCTCGCCGTTCCACACGTAGACGAAGGGGCAGCTCCCCTTGAGCAGCTGTTCCTCCACGATGCGCTGATCGCCGGCCAGATCGAGCCGGTTCTGCGGCACGCCGTTGGTCCACACGACGCGCACCACGTCGGCCGTATCGTGGGATCCCAGGCCGACGTGCACGACATCGCGGGTCGCCTCGATGAATTGGTAGGCGTTGCCGACCCGCACCTCGACGACCGAGCCGAGGCCGAAGGCATTGTTCTTGGAGTTGCCCCGCTCGAGGCCGATCAGCTCGAGCGCCAGCCAATGGTGGTCGGTTCCCTGATTCTCCAGTTCGTAAAGCCCCGAAGAGCCGCCGACCACGAGATCGAGATCGCCGTCGCGGTCGCGGTCCGCGGTCGCCAGGGTGCGGAGGCCCTCGAGCGGGACTCCCGGGCCGCCGTCCGGCGAGGTGACCTCGAGAGGGGTCCAGGAGCCACGGCCGTCGTTGCCCAAAATCACCAGTCCGCCCGGGCCGACCGCCGCCAGGTCGCGGCGGCCGTCGTTGTCGGCGTCCCAGGCGAGCAGGTCCTCAAAAACCCCGGACTGCGGCAGTCCGGGCATCGCCCAAGGCTCGAAGCGGCCGCCGAGATTGCGCCATACGGCCAGGCCCTCGCCGGCGGTCACCACCTCGGGCATGCCGTCGTTGTCGAGATCGGCGGCGAGAATCGCCCGCACCCCCGCCTCTGAAGGCGTCAAGCCTCCGGCGGCGGTGCGATCCCTAAAGCGGCCCTGGCGCAGATTCTCGAGCCACTGGACGCCGCGACCGTGACCGAGAACCAGGTCGAGGTCGCCGTCGCGGTCGAGGTCGCTGGCGGTGACGGCCCGCGACAGGCCGTCGGGCACCGGCGGCAGGGCCAGGGTACCGACCCGTTCCAAAGCGCCGGTCAGGCTGTTGCGCCAAAGATCCACGGGGCCCGACGCGCCGCCGACCATCGCCAGGTCGAGATCGCCCTCGATGTCGAAATCAAACGCCACCGCGGCGAAGGCGCCAGCCGAAGCCAGACCCATCTGATCCTCCGCCGGCCTGAAGCTGCCGTCGCCCCTGCCGAGCCACACCGCGGCGCCGTCGGCGCCGAACGCCAGCAGGTCCTGCCGCTGGTCGTTGTCGAGGTCGATGAGCTGAACTCGATCCAGCGCGCGAACGTCGGAGGAAGTCTCCCCGGCAGCGCCGGCGGGCCCGAGGACCTCCGGAACGTCGGCGCGGGCGGCCAGGCGGACGTCTACACCCCCCGCGGCGCGCAGCCGCACCAGATCGGCCGCGGCGTCTTCGTCGAGGTTGGCCATGGCCACCGAGGCCGTCGGCACCGAGTCCAGGGCGCGCACCACGAAGGACACCGCCTTGGCATCGCCGAACTGCACCGCCGGCGGCTGATCGAGGAAGGCGCGCACCGGAATGCCCTGAATGCCGGTCTTGAGCTCCCGCAGACTCTCGCGAAACATGGGGTTGACCTTGAGCACGTTCTCGAGCCGCACCGCCGGCACCCGGGCGGACGCAACCTCGCCGCCCTCGAGGGCCTCGCGCACCAGGCCCAGGGCACGCTCCGCGATCTGCGGCGCCTGCCAGGTCAGCTCCCGAATGCGCAGGAGGGCCGAGGAGGCGACGGCGCGGTCGGCTTCCGCGATGGCGCGCTGCAGCACCTGGAGAAGCACCACCAGATTGTCGGGGCGAAGCTCGGCGAGCCGGGCGAGGCTGCGGGCGGCGAGGTCTTCCGAGCCCTCGGAGGCGAAGGTGGTGGCCGCGGTGAAGGCCGCGTACTGGATCTCGAGGTCGTCGGGCGCCGCGGCGGCGGCGGCGGCGAGGTCGGTCAGCGAAGCCTCCGGATCGAGGGCCCACTGGCGGACCTCCCCTCGAATCGCCAGCAGCTCGCCGCGGCCAGGGCCCAGCTCGAGGGCTCGCTCAATAGCCACCAGGGCATCGTCGAAGCGCTGCTGCCGTAGCAGGGAGATGGCCAGATTGGCGTGCCCCAGGGGATCCTTAGGCTCGAGCTTCACCACCTCGCGGTAGCTCGCCTCGGCAAGCTCGGGCTTTTCGTTCTCGAGCTCAGCGAAGCCGCGATTGGCGGCCACCTGCGCTACCGGACCCGCGGCGCCCAATGGCGACGCGGCGAGCGCGAGAAGAGGGAGAATCAGCGGGCGGAAAAGACGGCGGACGGTGAGGGGTTTGGCCATGGGCCGAATTCTACCGCCGCGGGTCTTGCTGCCGGATCACCAGGAAACCAAATAGGTGCACGAGGTGCCGCCGGCTCCCCTCGTTTCCGAGGCCGGATCGAGCCGCACGTCGACCAGGGAGTGGGGCTCGAAGCGCTCAGCGAGCGCCGAGATAATGCCGCGGTCAAAATCGCTGGGATAGGGCGTGGAGCACACCAGGGTGCCCGTTCGCTCGCCGGTGCCGATGTAGTGAAAGTGCCCGATCTCGCCGCCGCGATGCTGGGAATAATAGGCGTCGTCCAGCGCCTGGAAAGCGTCCTGCAGGGAGGCGATCTCGGGCGGTACCGGGCCGGACATGGCCACCTGCCGGCCGATTTGATGCAGGGTATTAGGACCCACGTCCTTAACGATGGAGTCGAAGGAGCTGAGCCACGAGCGGAGCGGGTACCACCGGTTTTCCTGCGGGTCGACGATGCCGTTTTTTTCGAGGATCCCCAGGGCGACCGAGCGGAAGGCGCCCATGACCTCGACCACGGCCAGCACCACCGCTCCGCGCACCTCGACCCCCGGAGGTATCTCGATTCTGTTCACCGCGCGCCTCCGTCGGACAGTTTCATCTGGTCGCCGGCTTGAAAATAGATGTCGGACTCGAAACTCTAGCACGGGCCTCGCTCGGAGCCGGGCCTGGGACTCGTCCCCCCCGAACCCCTCAGCTCGCCCGATAGAGGGGCAGCCCGTCGAGGACCGAGAGCGCGATGGCGGCGGCGAAGGCCAGCAAACACAGGAAGGCACCCACCAGGTGCAGGGGCCCCTCATCTTCCAGGGGCTTGAGCGCCTGGGCCACCACAAAGCCGCCAAGAAAACCGAAAAGATGGGCCCAATTATCGATCACGCCGCGCATGAGAAAGCCGATGACCGCCATCGAGATCGCGAACCGCATCACGTAGTCGCGAATCACGCTCGATCCGCTCCTGCGCCCGTAGGCGTAGAGGCCGCCCACCAGCCCGCAGAGGGAGGCCGAGGCGCCCAGGGTCAGGGGCGCGCCCCCGGGCAGCGGCAGGAGATACATGATCGACGTCCCGAGGAAGCCGAAGGCGGCGCCGGCGGTGTAGACGATCACCGTGCGGCCGAGCCCGAGGATCTCGATGATCTGGCTGGCCAGGCTGCGGATCCAGTACATATTGAAGGCGATATGTAGCAGGCTGCCGTGCAGCCAAGCCGCCGAGAGAACCGTCCACCAGCGGCCGTCTCTGAAGATCGGGATCGCCCCGCTCGCCCCCAGCAGCCAGACCTCGCCCGTGCCGGGGGAGAGAAGACCGAAGAAGCCTCGGCTTTCCTGAATCGCGCTGGGCCTCAAAGCCAGGCTGATGACGAACAGAATGACGCAGCCGAAGAGCACCAGCTCGCCGAAGCTGACGTCTTTGGCGATGCGGTTGATCGCCGGCGCAAACCCCCACAATCCGGGCGCGGCGCGTCCGCAGTTGAAGCATTTCTCGTCGCGCACGCCCACGAGCCGACCGCAGTTCGGGCATACAACGGACCCTGTGCTTTGCCGTTCCAGCATGGGGCAAGACTATAAGAAAGCTCGGCTGAGCCCGACGCGCGGCGGGGCGCCTCTCTTTTGCGCTAGCATGGGTTCATGGCCAAGGCTGGACGCATTGTTTTCCTCGGTACGGGAGAGACCGCTCTTCCCGCCCTCCAAGCCCTTCTGGACGCGGGACACGACATCGTCAAGGTGGTCGTCAGACCGCCGAGGTCCGACGACGAAGAGGCGATGCCGGAAGACCGGGCCGACTCGCCCCTGGCCGCCCTCGCCCGGGAAAAAAGCCTCGCGGTCGAGGAGGTGGCCCAGCCCGACTCCGAGGCCTTTCGAGAGCAGCTCGCGGCCCTCGAAACCGACCTCGGAGTCGTGGTGGGCTACGGCGGCCGCTTCCCGGCGGGCCTGCTCACCATCCCGCGCCTCGGCTGGATCAAGATCCACTTCTCCATGCTGCCCAAATACCGCGGCCAGCACCCCCTGCGCACGGCCCTCGCGCAGGGCGAGAAGACCCTCGGCGTGAGCCTGATCGAGCTGGACGACGGGGTCGAGGACTCGGGCCCGATCCTGATGCAGGAAGAAACCGAGACGGGGGAGCACGACACCTTCGGCGACGTGGCTCCGAAGCTCGCCGAGCTGGGCGCCAAGATGGCCGCCAAGACGGCGACCCAACTCGTCTCCGGCAAGAAGCCGAAGAAGAAAAAACAGAGCGAAAAGAGGGCGCCCAAGGCGATGCGCCTCAGCAGGCGGCATATGCGTCCTCCCTGGTGGCTGGGCGCGAGCGCGGTCTACAACCGGCTGCGCTCGATGTCTCCCGAACCCGGCCTTTCGTGCCTGGTGCACCGCCAGTGGGTGCGGGTGGTTTCGGGTCAGCCCCTCGAGTGGGTGCAGTCGCCGTTTGGCGAAGACGGCTCCTACCTCGGCATTCGGGCCGGCCGTCTGGCCGTTTTGTGCGGCGAAAGCTCGGTCTTCGGTATCGAGAGGGTGGAACTCGAGGGCGGCGAACAGCTGAGCGCGCCGGATTTTGCCCAGCGGTTCGAGCTGAGCGTGGGGGATCGATTCATCTGAGGCGCTAGCTTCAGCGAAGCGACAAAGGGCCCGAGCGCCCCTTCTCTCCCGCATCCCCACACCATCGTCCTTCTCGAGCGGCGCGGCTCGCCCCAGCCTTCATGACCGATATTTTTTTCTACAACATCCCGGCCTTCCTGATCGCTCTGGGCGTCATCGTCTTCGTCCACGAGCTCGGCCACCACGTGGTCGCCAAATTCTTCGGCGTGCGGGTTCTCACCTTCTCCCTCGGCTTCGGCAAGCGCATTTGGGGATTCGAGCACGGCGGCACGGACTACCGGATTTCGGCGGTGCCCCTCGGCGGCTACGTCCGAATGTCGGGGGAGATGCCCGAGGATCGAAGCGCGGATCCCGGGGACTTTCTCAACAAGCCGCGCTGGCAGCGCATCCTGGTCTACCTCGCCGGACCGGCGATGAACGTGATTTTGTCGGTGGGTCTGATCGCCGGGGTCTTCACCCAAGGCATCGAGGTCCAGGCGCTGCAGGGCGTGCCGCCGATCATCGGTTCGGTGGGCGAAGGGTCGGCGGCGGAACGGGCCGGGCTTCTGCCGGGCGACCTGGTCAAGACCGTCAACCGCCAGGAAGTCGCCACCTGGAGCGACCTCGAATTCTACGTTTCCATCTCGCCCGAAAAGCCTCTCTCCCTCGAGATCGAGCGCAACGGCCAAATTTTGACCAAGGAGCTGGTGCCCGACAAGCTGACGCGCAACGAAATCGGCGACGCGGGCTTCTTTCCCCAGCTGCAGCTGCGCATCTCGGAGGTAATCATCGACCAGCCCGCCCACCGCGGCGGCGTGCTGCCCGGCGACGTGCCGGTCCGCCTGGACGGTGAGCCGATCTCCTCGGACCGCGAGGCCTTCATCCGCCACGTCGAGGAGCGCGTCGGCCAACCGGTGCAGATCGACGTGCGCAGGGGCGATGAAACCGTGAGCCTGACGGTGGTGCCGGCCGATGTCGACGGCAAGGGCCGGATCGGCGTCTACCTCGGCTTTTACCGCCCGCTGCCGATCGGCGAGGCGATTGTCGAGAGCGCGCGCTTCAACGTCGAGATCGTCGAGAAGACTTTCATCGTTCTCGGCAAACTCTTCACCCGTGAGGTCAAGGCCAAGAGCGCCCTCTCGGGCCCCATCGAAATCGGCAGCATCGCGGGGCGGGCTCTCAAGCAGGGCTTTAAAGAGCTGATCTTCATCATGGGCTTTCTGTCGATTTCCATCGGGGTGATGAATCTTCTGCCCATCCCGATCCTCGACGGTGGACACATCGTGATCCTGCTGACCGAGAGCTTGATCCGAAGGGACCTCTCGATGGCGGTCAAAGAGCGGTTTAGCCAGGTAGGCCTGCTGCTCCTCACCCTATTGATGGCGATGGTCATCTTCTTCGACCTGTCCAAGAACCTTCCCGGACTCTTCGACTCATGACGAAGCCGGCCGCCTCCCGGCGGCTTTGGTAGAGTCCCGCGCATGTGGCGGAAGTTGGTTCGCGGCCTGGGTTGCCTGGGCTATTTGGCGGCTCTGGGCGTGGTCTTCGCCTTCGTCGCCTACGCGGCTTTCTCGCTCTTCGTGCGCGGCGGGGTGACCTCCGTACCCGACCTCAAGGGTCTGGCCGAGGAAGAGTCCACCGCCCTTCTGGCCGACCAGGGCCTGCGGGCCGTGCGCAGCGAAGACACGCGATTCGACGAGCAGGTGCCCAAGGGTCACGTGCTGATCCAGGAGCCGCGGGCCGGCGTCTACGTCAAGCGGAACGCCGAGATCCAGCTGACCTTCTCCCGGGGACCCCGCCGCATCGAGGTGCCCGAAGTGCTCGGCCAGGCCGTTCAGGCCGCCCAGGTCTCACTCTCAGCGGCCGGCCTGGCGACCGGACGCACCTTTGAGGTGTGGACCACCGAGGGTCTTGGCGGTACGGTCGTCTCCCAGCATCCGGCGGCCGGTGCCCGGGTCGAGGTCGACGCACCCGTCGATCTCTTCGTGGCGGCGGACAACACCGCCGAGATCTTCGTGATGCCGGATCTCATCCAGCGCGACTACGATGACGTCAAATCCTTTTTTGAAGCGAGGGGCGTGCGCATCGGCAGGGTGAGCTACGAAACCTACGCCGGCGTGCCGCCCGGAACCGTGCTCCGTCAGTTCCCGCGGGCCGGCCATCCGCTGCGCCAGACCGACGTGATCTCCCTCGGGGTGGTCGCCGAGCCCGAACCCCCGGCGCCCGAGCCCTCTGCGTCAGAATCCACGGCGCCCGAGGAGCCCTCCGCGACTTCCCAGGCCCTCTAAAAGCCGCCCGTCCTCTGATCCCGTCCGCCCGCTCATAGCATGCAGCCCGAGACCCCGCGCCCCCCCGTCAACACCATGAAGCTCGCCCCCTCGATTCTCGCCTCGGATCTCGCCGACCTCGCGGGCGCCGCGCGGCTGTGCGAGCGCGGCTCGGCCGACGTCATCCACTTCGACGTCATGGACGGCCGATTCGTGCCCAACCTGACCTTCGGAATACCCGTCCTCGCCGCCATGTCGAAGCGCACCGAGCTGCCGATCGACGTGCATCTGATGGTCGAGGAACCTGAACGCCTGCTCGACGGCTACCTCGAGGCGGGGGCCGCCTGGGTATCGGTTCACTACGAGGCCACCCGGCATCTCGATCGGATCCTCGGCCGCATCCGGGAGGCCGGCCGACTCGCCGGCGTCGCCCTCAACCCGGCGACGCCGGTGGAGGTGCTGGTAGACAGCCTGCACGCCGCGGACTTCGTCTGCCTGATGTCGGTCAATCCGGGGTTTGGGGGCCAGAGCTTTCTCCCTCGAGCCCTCGACAAGGCACGGCGTTTGCGTAGGCTGATCGAGGATCAGGGCGCCCAAACCCTCATCGAAATGGATGGGGGCATCGCCCAGGACAATATCCACCGCGTCGTCGAGGCGGGGGTGGACGTGTGCGTCACCGGTTCCGCCGCCTTTGGGCGCCCGGATCCCGCCTTGGCCATGGAAGATTTGCGCCGCCGGGCGCTCGGAAATCTTGCGCCGAAGGGCGCTCGGAAATCTGCGCCGCCGGGCGCTCGGAAATCTGCGCCGCCAGGCGCTCGGAAATAGAAGTGAGATGAGAAGACTGACACCCCGTCTACTAATTCCTTGCCTCCAGTGGCTGGCCTTCGCCTCGCTGGCCTTCCTGGCCACCGCCTGCGGGGGCGGCGCGCGCCAGGACCCGATTCTGCGGCTCTCGGCAGAGGAGGCCCTCGACCTCGGCAAAGGCTTCCTCGAGCAGGAGAAGTACGACCGCGCCAGGCGCCACCTGATCCACGCCTTCGAGGTCGAGCCCAACTCGCGGCTCGGGCGCGAGGCCCTGCTGCTGGCGGCGGACGCCCTCTTCCTGCGCGGCGGCACCGAGAGCTTTATTCAGTGCGAGGCCAAGTACCGAGACTTCCTGAACCGCTTTCCGACCAGCGACCGGTCCGACTACGCCCAGTTCAAGGTCGCCGCCTGCCTGGCGGCGCGAGCGGAGCGGCCGGATCGCGATCAGAGCACCACCCGCTTGGCCCTCGAAGCCTTCGGCGAGCTGCTGCGCCTCTATCCCACCAGCTCCTACATTCCGGAGAGCAGGCAGCGCATCCGCGAGCTGACCGATCAGCTGGCGGCCCACGAACTGATCGTGGCGATTTTCTACAACCGCTACGGCGGCACCGGCATTTGCGACGCCGCGATCGCTCGGCTGGAGGGCGTGCAGGCGGACTTCCCCCAGTTCAGCCGCATGGACGAAGCGCTCTACCAGCTGGTCAAGGCCTACGGCTCCTGCAACCAGCTCGACAACGCCACGGCGACCCTCGCAGACCTCAAGCGACGATTCCCCGACAGCGAGTTCCTCGAGGACGCCGATGAGGAATGGCAGGAGGCCGCCAAGCGGATCGCCAAGCTGAACGAAAAGATAGGGCAAAGCGAGAGCTGATCGGGCTCTCGAGAACGAGACCCAAGGGACTTCCCTTA
>JBCCLG010000070.1:0-12489 GCA_039027015.1 Acidobacteriota bacterium
CCCGGGCGTGCTGGTGCTTCACGACATGGTGCTCCATCACTTCCTGATCGACCGCACGGTGCACCGCGAAGGCGATCACGAGGCCTACCGGCGCGAGCTGGAGGCCTGTCACGGCTGGGTGGGCGCCGCCGCGGCGCGGCCCCTGCGCTGGCCGGGCGGCTCGGGCATGGCGGCGCAGTTCTCCCTGCCCGCGAATCGCACCCTGCTCGCCGCCCAGCGCGGCGTCCTCGTGCACAGCAGCTGGGCGGCGGACACCCTGCGCGAGGAGATCCCGGGACTGCGGGTCCGGTCGCTCCCGATGGGCATGCCCCTGCCGCCGCCCGCCGATCGCCAGCTGGGGCTGGACTTCAGGCGCCGCCGGGGCCTGCCCGCGGATCGTCCGCTGCTCGGCAGCTTCGGCTTTCAAACGCCGATGAAGCGCACCGAGGTGGTGATCCGCGCGCTGGCCCATCCGGCCCTCGAGAGAGTGCACCTGATGGTCGCCGGCGAGGTGGCGGAATCCCTCGATCTCGAGAAGACCGCCCGCGCCGCCGGCGTCGCGGACCGCGTGCACGTGCTGGGATTCTTGCCCTGGGAAGACTTCGAGCCGGCGATTGCGGCCGCGGACCTGGCCCTCAACCTGCGCCACCCGACGGCGGGGGAGACCTCGGCCTCGCTGCTGCGGATTCTGGCCGTCGGCCGCCCGGCGATCGTTTCCGACTACGCCCAGAGCGCCGAACTGCCCGACGACGGCGTGATCAAGGTGCCGCCCGGGGAGGGCGAGGAGCTGACCCTGGCCGCACGGCTGGCGGATCTGCTCGCCGATCCCGAGGGGCTCGGGTCGATGGGGCGAGCGGCTCGGGCGTGGATCGAGAGCCATCACCGCCTCGAGGTCGCCGCCGGCGAGGTGGTGGAGGCCTGCGCGAGCTGGCGAGGGCTCGAGCCGCCGCAGCTCGCGCCCGCGCGCGGCGGGCCGCCCACCAGCCAGGCCAGGGACCGGCTGGAGGGCGATCTGCGGGTCGAGGGCGCCGAAACGCCCTGGGCTCCCGGAGAGCGACGGCTGCTCAAGGTTCGCCTCGAGAACCGCAGCCGGGCGCTGTGGCTCGCCGGCGAGCGCCCGGCCGGCGGCGTCGCCCTCGAGGCGCGTCTGTGGTGCGGCGGCCAGAACCTGTGGCGCGACCGCGGCTGGGTCGGGCTGCCGCGCGATCTCCGGCCCGGCGAGAGTCACGTCTTCGAGCTGGCCCTCAGGCGGCCGCTCGAGGCAGACGTGCGCCTCGAGCTGCGCCCTCACGTTCTGGACCACGCGCTGCTGGCGGATTTCGGCGGCCCCCTTTGGGCGCAGGCGCTCTAAGCGGACGCATGGGCGCTCGGGAAAACGCCGATCCGGCAGCGACGCCACTTTGGCTGCGCTGGGGTCCCTGGCTCTTTCTGATCGCGCCTCTCGTGGCGCTGCTCGCCGCCGTCTGGGGCGAGGATCGAGCGGGCTGGCGGCAGCTACGAGCCGGCGAGACCACCCGCCTGATGCTCGCCGAAAGTCTTCTTGAGGACGGCGATCTGCGCTTCGAGCGCCTCGACTTCGACCGCCACCTGGTCACGCGCTACGGGCTGCCCCGGGATCTGGCCCTGGTCTCAGGCAACGGCGGGAGGACCCTCACCTACGATGCGCCGCTCCTCACCTCCCTGGTCATGGTGGGCGGGCTGGCCCTCTTCGGCGACTGGGGCTTTCACGCGGCGGGCGCTTTTCTCCTCGCCGCGGCGCTGCTCTTCGCCGCCTGGCGCCTGTCCCCGAGGCTCGGGCCGTGGGCGCCCTGCTGGCTGGCGGTGCTCGCCTTTGGCGGTCTGCCCTTCGTCTATGTTTTTCACGGCAGCGGCGACCTGACGCTCTTCGCCGCGGTGCTGGCGGCGGCTGCCGTGGCGCGCGGCGGGCCGGCGCGAGCCGCCGCCGCCGCCGACCCTCGCCGGCGTCGGCCGTCGGCCTTGCCGCCCCCCTGGCTGGCCGCCGGTCTGCTCCTTTCCGTGGCCGTCTTTTCCCGCTGGCAGCACGTGCTGCTGCTCCTGCCCTTCGCCCTGGCGGCGGGCGAGGAGGCTCGGCAGCGCGCGGCGCCCAGGCTCGCCCTAGGCTTCGGTGTGCTGGTCGGCGTGGTCGCGCAGTCGCTGGCGCAGTGGCTGGCCGGCGGCGGGCTGGGCCTCTTCGACTCCGTGGGCTTTCTCTTCACGCCCGAGACCGGCTATCCGACGATCGATTTCCCAACCGAGAACTGGTCTTACACCGTCGGCCAGCTCGCCGGCCTGCACTTCACGGGCGCGGCTCGCCTGTCCTGGGGCCTCGAGCCTCGGCTGGTGGCCTGGAACGCCCTCTACCTGGCGATCGGTCAAAGCATCGGAATCCTGGTCTACGGCGGGCTGCCGGCGCTGTTCCTGCTGCTCGCCGGGGGCGGCCGCCGCCGTGCCCTCGTCGGCTGGTTTATCGGCGCCGGGGCCGGCTTGCTTCTGCTGCTCGTCCTGAGCCCGTTTGATCTCTTCGGCGGCGCGGAGGGCGCCACCGGCGTCCGCTTCCTGCTGCCCTGGCTGGCCGCCTCCGCGGTGGCCTGGGAGCGGCCGCGCCGGCGACTCCTCGGCTTCGCGGAACCGGCCGCGGCGTGCGGTGCGGCCGCGCTGCTGCTCTTGGCCTCGGCGCCCTTCATGATCAACCTGTGGCTCAAGCCTTCGGCGCCCCCCTCGACGGAGACCGAGGAGGGGCAGAAGCCGGCCCACGTTGCGCCCGCGGCGCGGGCGCTCCTGCCCGCGGAGCTGAGCCAGCAGCAGCTGCCCGGCGGGCCGTATCTCGACCATCGGGGGCTTCGGGTCCGGCTGGCGGACGCCGACGTGCGGGAGCCTCGGCTCGACGTCTTCGCGTTGAGCGGCGCCGATTGGGCCACGCTTTGGGTCGCCAGTCCGGAGCCCCTCGCGGCCGTGGTGCTGGCCTTTGGCGAAGAGGCCCCGTCGACTTTGGAAGTTCCGGGCGGCGCTGAGCCGGGCCTGGTGCTGCGCCCCGACGGCGGCATCGACTTTCGACTCGAGCCCTCGGCGAGGCGCCACGGCATGTGGTGGAGTCCCGAGGCCCAGTGGCTCTATCCGGTGACCTTCCGCCTGCCCACAGCCGGCGAGGGCGAGCTCGAGTTTTACGTGGCGGGCGAGATCGCGGCCGCCGCGGAGGGGGCAGCGGGGCAGCGGTAAAGTCGGGCTGCTAGTGTTTCCACAACGAGCCGCGGCGGGCCGCGATTGAGCGAGCCGTTGGCGGGTCGAGGAGAGAGTCATGGACGAGCAATGGGCCAGCTGGATCACCGAGGTGCGCGCGCGCCTCACCGCCTCGCCGCCCCGCCGGCTGCCGCCCGCGGACGTGCGCAAGGCTGCGGTGCTGATTCCGCTCTACGTGGACGCTGGCCAGCTATGGACGCTTCTGACCAAGCGCACCGACCATCTGCCGACCCACAAGGGGCAGATCGCCTTCCCGGGGGGCAGCCTCGAGGAGGGCGAAGACGCCTGGGAAGCCGCCCTGCGCGAGGCCCAGGAGGAGATCGGGCTCGCGACCTCGGCGGCCGTGCGGCTCGGGCAGCTGGATGAAGCCGAGACCCCGAGCGGTTTTCACATCACGCCGTGCGCGGTCGCCGTGCCGTTCCCGGTGGAAACGACCCTCGATGAGGGGGAGATCGAAGAGGTCTTTCCGGTGCCGCTGCAGGCCCTGGCGCACCCGGATCTGGTGGAGGATCGGGAGGTGCTGATCGAGGGAGAGCAGCGGGTGCTGCGCATCTACCATGTGGGTCGACGGCAGATTTGGGGCCTGACCTCGCGGATCCTGCAGAACCTGCTCGAGCGCCTCGGCCTCGAGCCGACTCTGGGAACGTGATCTGACGAGCGAGAGAGTCCAAGCCCGCCCCGAGAATCCGCCCGGCCTGATGAGCCGCGCCCTCTCGTGGCTGGCCATAGCGCTCTTCACCGCGGGGGTTCTGGCCGCCTCGCCGACCGACCGCATGGCCTGGGTGCTGATGGTGGCCACGCCCCTCGCCCTGCTTCAAACCTGGCGGCGGGGCGGGCCTTCTCGCCTCGGGTTTCGCCGGCCCGCCAGCTGGCGCCGTCTGCTGGCGGTCTCGGCGCTCGCCGGCCTCTCTCTCCAGGCCTTCTCGCTGCTCCTGCTCGAGCCGCTGGTCGCTCGGATCAGCGGAGAAACGGCCGATCTCTCGGCTTTGGCCGCGGGCGTTGAGGGGAACGCCGGCGCGGCCCTCTCGCTGCTGGCGGTCGTGTGGACGCTGGTCGCCTTCGGCGAGGAGATCCTCTTCCGCGGCTTTCTCCTGGGCGAGCTCGAGAGGCTGCTGGCCGGCGCCGGGAGCGCCGGGAGCGCCGGGAGCGCCGTGGCGTCGGCCGCGGCGATTCTCTTCTCGTCGCTCCTCTTCGGCCTCGGGCACGCGTACCAGGGCCTCGCGGGACTGTGGGTGACCGGCATTCTTGGCGCCGCGCTGGGCCTGCTCTACGTGGCTTCACGGCGCGATCTCTGGCTGCTGATTTTGACCCACGGCATGGTCGACACGGCGGCGCTGGTGATTCTTTACCTCGGCTTCTATGATGACGTCGAGCTCTGGGCCCGCGCCCTGTGGACCTGAAAAACCCGGCCCTTCACCCATGAAGGGCCTGTGCGGGAGATCGCGATGGACGAGGCTTTTGACCCCGACGAGCCGATGGAGATGGAGATCACCGACGTTCTTGACCTCCATACTTTTCCGCCCCGGGAGATCAAATCGCTGGTGCTCGACTACCTGGATCTGGCGATCGAGAAGGGCTTTGCCCAGGTGCGCATCATCCACGGCAAAGGGGTCGGGGTGCAGCGCCAGAGGGTGCGCTCCCTGCTCGAGCGCGATCCGCGGGTGGAGGCGTTCGGGGATCCCCCCGGGGAATCGGGCGGCTGGGGCGCCACGTGGGTGAGATTCCGCGCCTCGGCGTTCGAGCCGTAGGATGAGCGAGCCCGCGCGCGCTCGTCGTCGGATCGTCGGGCCGATCTTCCGCGCGTCCCGACGGCTGCGCCGGAGAGTCCTCGGCTCCTCCGTGCAGGTGGTCTTCGACCGCCGCTACACGGGAGCGTTTCCCGGGGTTCCCATCGACCCGCTTCGGGCCGAGCACATTCTCGCCTTCCTGGCCCATGAGGGGCTGGTTCTTCGCCGCTCCGTGCACTCGCCGGAAGCGGCCTCCCTGCGCGCCCTGAGCGGGGTGCACACGGCGGAATATCTCGACGCCGTGCACGAGCCTTCAACGATGAGCTCCATCCTCGGTTTGGACGTCACCCCCGCCCAGGTAGATCGGCTGCTCGACGAGCAAAGGCTGCAGACCGGCGGCACCGTTCGAGCCGTCGAGCTGGCGCGCAGGGGCAGGCCGGCGGTCAACCTCGGCGGCGGCTTTCACCACGCCTACCGCGATCACGGATCGGGCTTCTGCCTGTTCAACGACCTGGCCCTGGCGGTCGAGTCGCGCCGCCGGCGCGGCTACGGCGGCCGCGTCCTGATCGTCGACCTCGACCTTCACGACGGCGACGGCACGCGGGATTTCTTTCGCCGCGATCGCAGCGTCCACACCTTCTCCATGCACGCCGCGCATTGGGGGGAGGTGGAGGCCGAGGAGTCCACCAGCCTGGAGCTGGGCGGCGCGGTGGCGGACCGCGAGTATCTCAAGACCCTGGAAGCCGAGCTGCCGAAGGTCTTCGAGCGCTTTAGACCCGATCTGGTGGTCTACGTCGCGGGCGTCGACCCGGCGGCCGGCGACGCCCTGGGCGGCGATTGGCTTCTCACCCCGCGAGGACTGCTGGAGCGAGACCGCCGGGTGGCGCGCTGGACCGCGCGCGCGGGCGCCGCCCTCTGCGTGGTGCTGGCCGGCGGCTACGGGCCCGACGCCTGGCGCTACAGCGCCCGCTTTCTCGCCTGGCTCGAGTGCGGCCGGGCCCTCGAGCCGCCGCCGACCGAGCTGATGACCCTATGGCGGTACCGCTACATCGCGCGGCTCTTTTCCTCAGCCGAGCTGTCGGGCGGATCCGACGACGAGTTCGGAATCACCGAGGCCGATCTCGCGCTCCCGGGCTGGAGCGGCCTGGGGGAAACGAGGTTCCTGGGGTTCTACACCAAGCACGCCATCGAGCTGGTCTTCGAGCGCACGGGAATGTTCGACCGCTTCCGCGACCTCGGCTTCGCGTCGCCCTGCCTGGAGATGCAGCTCGACAAACCGGCCGGCCACGCGCTCTCGGTGTACGGCGATCCGGGGCACTCGGAGCTGCTGGCCGAAGTGAGGCTGCGCCGCGAGCGGCGAGTGATTCAGGGCGCGGTGCTGCTCTCGGTGGAGTGGCTGCTGCTGCAGAATCCCCGCCTCGCCTTCACCGACGCCCGCCCGAAGCTGCCCGGCCAGGAGCATCCCGGGCTCGGCATGCTGCAGGACGTGGTTTCTCTGCTCATCCTGGTGTGCGAGCGCCTGCACCTCGACGGCCTGACCTTCGTGCCCTCGCAATTCCACATCGCGGCGTTTGGCGGCAGCTATATGCGCTTCGCGGATCCTGAAATCCAGGCGCTTTTCGACGCCCTGAGCGAGCTGTTTCGCGAGCTGCCCTTGGCGCGGGCGACGCGCGCGGTGGCCGAAGGGCGGGTGCGAGACGCCGAATCCGGTGAGGAGGTGCGCTGGCGGCCGGCGCCGATGGTGATGGCGCTCAGCGATTCGCTTACGGGACGCCTCGAGCAGGAGCGCGCCGAGGGCGGTGGCGGCGAGCTCGGCGTGCGCCCCCTTCGCCTCGAGCCCGCCGTCGCCGGCGACGACTAGATCGCGGCGCTGCTATCCGCCGTTCTCGAGGGTCGGGGTGGCCGAGGCGTTGTCCTTGCGCGGCTGGGGCGCGGGCGACGCGGCCGTTGCTCGAATCATCAGCGCCTGGTGAGGCGCGAAGGCCGAGTCGCGCGTGTTCAGGAGATCGTCCCAGGACTTGGCGCGATCTTCCCTCTGGAAGCCCGGAGTGCGGGGCGTTTCGGGGCTGTGGTCGGCGCAGATGAAGAAGTCCCGGTCCTCGCTCGGATTCCACCAAATGCCGATGTAGAAGGGGCCCTCGGGCACGGTGACGCCGGGCGTCCGCGTGGCGTAGAACTTGCCGGCGTCGGGGTCGGTCTTGAGCGGCACCGCCAGCGCTCGGCCCGGGCGGGATTCGAAGGGGGTCGCGGCGGGCCTGCCGTTCTCGTCCTTGTAGAAAACGACCTCGAAATCGAGATCCCCGCGGCTGCGGCTTTGAAGGCACACGCAGACTCTTTTGATCTCGCGGTTGGGGAAGAGACTCGAGTTGAACCGCTGCGCGTAGATGCCCCATTTGGCGCTCGGCACGAAGCCGTAGCCGCGGTCAAAGGCGCCGTCGTCGAAGCGGACGCCGTCTTCGCAGGCCTGGCGCTGTCTTTGCCTCTCGGCCTCGTCGGGCGCCGCCCGCGCCCGTGCGGCCGGCGCCCCGTCGGGCTTCGGCTTCTCGTCCTGCGCGGCAAGGCAGGGTGCGATCAGCAGCGAGGCGAGGATCAGAATCGTGCGGGAGGTGGCTTTCATGGGAGGTCGCTCCGGTTCACCAAGGCCCGGTCCGGCGAGCCGGATCATGGGTCTTCCGTGGAATCTTTGACGGGCTCAAACTCGATCACCTGGTCGAGCCTGCCGCCGTCGAAGCGGTAGACCTTGCCAAGTTCGAAGTACCACCAGGCGCTGGTGGTGCCGTCGAGGGTCAATTTGTCGGGTCGGCCGAGGTCTCGATAGGTGTTTTTCTCGGCGTCGCTGGCGTTACCGCCGATGAGAACCTTGAGCCAACGGATCCAGCTGACGTCCTCGAGCCGAACGAGGATCTCGGGCGGCGCGCCGCCGGCCAGCTCGCCGCTCACGTCCTGCCTGGTGAAGATCTCGAATCCCGGCTTGCCGCCGCGGCTGACCTCCAGGCCGACCGCCAGCTCAAAGACGTTGAAGTGCGGATCCCAAATCCAGTCGAATTGAAAGCGCCCCCGGGCGTCGGTTGAGGCCGGCATCTTGAGCGGCTCGCTCTGCCGCTCTTCGAAGTGGCGGAGGGAGAAACGCTTGCGCGACGCCTCGAGGATCACCGTGACCTCGGGCACCGGCTCGCCGTCGCCGTCGAGCACCTGGCCGAAGAGCCTGACGGTCTCGCCGTCCTTCGGCTGGGCCTCGGCGCGAGGGGCCGCCGCAGTCAGGGCGTAGAGCAGAAGGAGGATAGCAGCGGCGGCGGCGGCCCGGATCGCCAGCGGCGTGTTCTGTATCGCGAGGGGCCTCATCCGTCGTTCCATTCCAGGTCGTTCGGAGCCTTGAAGAGGCCGGTGTGCGCCAGGTTCTGGTAGCCGCTGATCTCGAAGCGGGTGCGGTTGCCCTCGCCGTCGGTGTACTCGAGCCCCAGGACCCTGTCCTCAACCGGATCGATGCGGATCTCCGCCTTGAAGCGGGTCGGGGCGTCGGGCGGGGTCTCGAGATGCAGCAGGTAGGTGCCGTCGGCCTGCCGTTCGCTGTCGGCCACGTAGCGCTCGCGCAATTTGGCCACGTCGACCAGCAGGAGGTCGAGGCCCGGCTCCTGCTCGGGCTCGATCCGGTATCTGTTGCCCGAGGGCTCGAGGTCATTCCACGACCACACTTCGCTCTCGCATAGCAGGAAATGCTTCTTTTCCGGCTCCACGTAATTCCAGCGCAGGCAGGTGGGCAGCCACATGGAGAGGTCGCCGGACTCGGTATCGCCCGTCTCGAAGCCCGCGGGCACGTAGGTCTGCTTGAAGTTGCCCGTGATCGGGCCCGAGTCCACCAGGCCCTTGCGCAAGTCTTCGAGCAGTTTCCAGGGGCTCTCGGCGGCGGCCGGCGCTGCGCCCATGAGGATCGCGAAGCCGACGGAGATCACGGCGACGGCAGGGGCGAGATGGGATGTCGTGCGAGCCATAAATCTCCTCGCTAAATTCGGTATCAAAAGTGCCGGGCCCTGGTGCCTGCGGTGCCGAATCCTGGTGGCTAAAGCGCTGAATTCTAGTGTCTGAAGTGCCGGCGTCCGGTTAGCAGCATGGCCATGTCGTGCTCGTCGGCGGCCGCGATCACCTCGTCGTCTCGCTTGGAGCCGCCGGGCTGGATGACCGCGGCGACGCCGGCTTCGGCGAGGGCGTCGAGTCCGTCTCGGAAGGGAAAAAAGGCGTCGGATGCGGCGGCGCTGCCCGAGACCGGGAACCGGGCCTTGTGGACCGCCAGATGGCAGGAGTCGACGCGGCTCATCTGCCCGGCCCCGATACCGATGCTCTGCTCGGCGTCGGCGAGAACGATGGCGTTCGACTTAACGCCCGTGGCGACCTTCCAGGCCATCTCGAGGGCCCTGCGCTCGGCATCCGTAGGCTGGCGCGCCGTCACGCACCGCCAGTTGGCCGGGTCGTCGGCCACGGAGTCGGGCGTTTGCGCCACGAAGCCTCCGTCGACGTGGCGCAGCTCGGCGGCGTCCTGCCGCGCTTCATACGTCGGGCAGATCAGCACCCGGAGGCGCTTCTTGCTGGCCAGCAGCGCGCGGGCGTCCGCGGCGATCTCGGGCGCCAGCAGCACCTCCACGAAGAGCTTCTTCATGGCCTCCACCAGCGCCGCATCGATCGGCCTATTGGCGGCGATCACCGAGCCGAAGGCCGAGACGGGGTCGCAGGAGAGCGCCCTCTCATAGGCCTCGAGCAGCGTGTCGCCGCGCCCGACGCCGCACGGATTGTTGTGCTTGACGATGACCACCGCGGGCTCGTCGAAGGCGGCGACCATCTTGCGGGCGGAATCCGCGTCGAGGAGGTTGTTGTAGGAAAGCTCTTTACCCTGGAGCTTCTCAAAGCCGCCGAAGAGCCCGCCTCGGCCGGCCTGGCTGTAGACGGCGGCCGGCTGGTGGGGATTTTCGCCGTAGCGAGGCTCGAACTCGAGGTTTAGATCGAGGGTCAGTCGGCGCGGAAAGAGCGCCGACTCGCCGCCGCCCTCGCTCGCCTGTCCCTGCAGCCAGCCGGCGATGGCGGCGTCGTAAACCTGGGTGTGACGAAAGGCCTTGAGCGCGAGGGCGCGGCGCAGGGCCTCGGGCACCTCGCGTTCGCCCCCCTCGAGCGCCGCCTGCAGCTGGGGGTAGTCGCCCGGGTCGACCACCACCGCGACGCTCGAGAAGTTCTTCGCCGCCGCCCGGATCATGGTCGGGCCGCCGATATCGATCATCTCGACGGTCTCCTCGAAGGAGGCGCCGGCGGCCACGGTGTCCTGGAAGGGGTAGAGGTTGCAGACCACCAGGTCGATCGGCTGGATCCGGTGCTCCTGAAGCTCCACCAAATGGCCTGCTCGTCTTCGGTCGGCGAGGATGCCGCCGTGAATCCTCGGATGCAGCGTCTTGACCCGTCCACCGAGGATCTCCGGATGTTCGGTGACCTCGGAAACCGGGGTGACGGGGATGCCGGCGTCCTCGAGCGCTTTGCGGGTGCCTCCGGTGGAGAGGATCTCGACGCCCATCTTTGCCAGGGCCGAGGCGAAGTCTTGAAGGCCGGCCTTGTCATAGACCGAGAGAAGCGCTCTCTGAACGGGAAGCATGGCGATTCGGAGCAGCTCTCAAGAAGGGGGGGGGTGAGGAGGGGCCCGCGGGGTGCGGACGGGCCCGGAGCCTCGGCCGAGCGGAGGACGCGATTTCAGCGGGTCCGCGGAGGGGTCTCGTTCGGCCTGAGAACGGAGAATTGTCGGCCCCGGCGGGGAAGCTGCGGGCGTTCGTCAACGCCGCCAGCCTCGAGCCAAATATAGCGCAGCACCTCGGCTATGTCACTGATCGCATGGCTGTGCCCGAGGGCCGCGAGGGCGTAGGCGGTGGAGCGGTCGTCGAATTTTTGGCGGCCCGATCCGAAGCCGATGCGGCGATATTCTCGGCCCACCAGCGGGTAGTAGCCGCGGCTGCGATCGAGCGTTTCGGCGAGGCGGCGATCGAGGTCTAGCGGGCGATCGAGCGCCTCGAAGCCATAGAAGACCAGCTCCATGCGCGGCTCCGCGCTCTCGAGGTAGGAGAGGAAGTCCCGCGCCCAGCGGTTCTGCTCCGGATCGTCGGCGGCGGTGAACACCGGGTTATTGGCCAGCGCGACGTAGTGAGCGACCACGCCGCACCGGTAGGCGATGTCGTTGAACGGGCGGTGGCTGCGAATGGCCTGGATCGCGTGCTGCACCGAGCGGCGAATCGCTGCGTCCAGGCCGCCGCGCCCGTCGCGGTAGAGGTAGCGATCTTCGGCCGCGGCGTTTTTGAACGGATCGGCCAGGCCAACCAGGTAGGACGGGCGGTTGCGCGCCAGCTGGCGATAGAGATCGGGCGGCACCAGGCGCGCGGCCTGCTCGCCGATCACGCGCTGGCTCTGCGGCGTCCACGCCGCGCACGGCGCGCCCGCCGCGGCGGCGATCGCGCCCGCGAGAAGCAGGCTGAGGAGCGGCGGTGCGGGCACAAGAGGGGAGAATCGGGCCTTGGAATGAAAGCTCAAAAGAGGGCTCATGCCCACGTATTGTAGACTCCCGCCGCTCTTTTAGAGACCGCGAGTTTTCCGCCTAGAGCGCCAGCCATCACCCCTTCCACAGAACCGCACAGCTTCGAGGATCGATACCCATGCCGCTAATCTTCTCCAGCCCCACCGCCCGTCGCCTGAGCGCCCTCGCGCTGGCCCTTCCGCTCATCGCCCTGCTGGCTTTGCCGGCAGTGGCCCAGGAGGGCGATTCCGCCGCCGACGCCGAGCAGTCCCCCTTCTACTCCCTCGGCCTGATCATCTCCCAGCAGCTTGGCTCCCTGGCCCCCTCGGAGGCCGAGCTCGACGAGGTCGTCAAGGGCGTGCGCGACGGCGCCACCGGCAAAGTCGCGGTCGACGCCCGGGCCCTCATGCCGCAGGTGCAGGCTTTGGCTACCGAGCGCGCCAAGATCGTGAGCGATAAGGAGCGCGCGGCCGGCGCCGAGTTCGCCGCCAAGAAGAAAGAGGAGGCCCTGGCGGCCGGCGGCGAAGTCACGGAGTCCGGCCTGATCTTCAAGTCGCTGCGCGCGGGCGACGGCGAGAGCCCGGCGGAGACCGACCAGGTGAAGGTCCATTACCACGGCACGCTGCGCACCGGTGAGGTGTTCGACAGCTCGGTGGAGCGCAACCAGCCCGCCACCTTCGGCCTCAACCAGGTCATCAAATGCTGGACCGAGGGCGTTCAGAAGATGAAGGTCGGAGGCAAAGCCGAGCTGGTCTGCCCGCCCGATATCGCTTACGGCGACCGCGCGACCGGTACAGGCGTCGGCGCCCAAGGTTATGTTGCATCGCAGAGTGTCTCGGTACCTGCCGCCGTCGCCCTTGCGCGCGCGAATGAGACCGAGCGGACGACCGTAGGTCGCCTGCCAAGTCCGGCGGCCAACAACGATTCGCTGGTGCGCGCGCCGGAGATTTTCCAGGCCTCGACAATCGCCCTCTGGGACGGACGACGCACGGCGCGCGGCGTCTGGGTCGC
>JBCCLG010000071.1:0-12399 GCA_039027015.1 Acidobacteriota bacterium
CGGCGATGGCGGCGACGGGCGGCGTGTCTTTGAGGAAGGTGCCGAAGAGCACGGGCACGAAGGCGGCTGCGAAGTAGGCGTAGACGCCGAGCTGGGCGAAGATGATGACGCTGAGGTTGGGCTCGATGAGCTGCTGGTAGGCGAGGCCGAGGGACACCAGCGCGAGGGCGAGGATCACGCCGCGGTTCAGGCGGAAGAGAAAGCCGTCTGAGAGGTCGCGGCCGGTGGCCGTGCGGTGGACGTTCTTGACCAGGTCGGTGGTGATGATCAGCGAGAGAGATTGGATCAGGCCTTCGAGCGTCGACATACCCGCCGAGATCAGGCCGAGGAAGACGAGCACGCCGACGAACCAGGGAAATTGCGTCACCAGATAAGTGGACGTCACGGCGTCGGGGGCGATCGCGGCGCCGTCGAGCTCGAGGGTCGGGAATTCCAGCCGGGCGTAAAGCCCCATGATCACGACCCAGAAGAAGAGCGTCTGCACCACGATCCCGGTGACCAGATAGCGGTTGACGTCGCGCTCGCGCTCGAGCAGGAGCGACTTGGTGATGATGTGAGGCTGGCAAACGATGGCGACGCCCACCACCACGGTGCAGAAAATCACTTCGAAGGCGTCGCGAAAGAGCGGGCTTTCCGGGTTGTAGAGAGCCACCAGGTTCGGGTCCACGGCGCGCAGGCGGTCGAGGAATCCGCCGACGCCGTCCGCGAAATGCTCGAAGCCCGAGCCGAGCAGGATCACCGCCACCGCCAGCATGATCACGGCCTGGATGGTGTTGGTGTAGACCATCGAGTTGGCGCCGCCGAACATCATGTAGCCGAAGGAGAAGGCGACGATCGAGACCAGCACCGGAATCTCAGCGAGGCCCAGCGACGCGGCGATGACTTTGGTCAGGCCGACCAGGATCATCACGATGAAGGTCACCAGGAGCAGCGAGAGCACGGCGAAGAAGAGCGCGAATCCGCGGCTTTGGTAGCGCTGGCCGACCCATTGGGAGAGCGTCAGGGCGCGGATGGAGGCGCCGTAGGTGCGGAAGCCTTTGGTCATCACCACCAGCGAGATCGACATCGCGATGGGCAGGACCAGGCATAAACCGAAGACCGCGCTGAGGCCGAAATAGGCCACCAGGCCGGGATTGATGATGAAGGTGGCGGCGCTGGTGGTCGACGCCGCCAGCGCCAAACCCACGGCCACCGGCGAAAACGCGATGCTGCCGACGGCGTAGTCTTCGACGCTTTGATTGCGCCGGGCGCCGCGGATGACGAGGGCCAAAATCGCGGCGACGTAGAGGGCGATCAGGAGCCAGCTGGCGACGAGGGACGGTTCCATGCTGCGTGTCCTTAGGCGTCCCGGCCCCGGGCGTCCTGGCCCTGGGCGTCCTGGCCCCGGGCGTTCCGGCCGCCGAGGCCGCTGAGAAACTCGAGGTAGGTCTCGGCGAGCCACTTCGGGTCCTCAACCACCAGCGCGTGGCCGGAGGAGCCGTGGATCTGGAGCCGCGCGCCGGGGATGCCTTGAGCCAGGGCCTTGACGCGCTCGGCGGGCATGACGGCATCGAGCGCGGCGTGGACCACCAGCGTCGGGGCCGTGATGTCGCCGAGGCGCGGGGTGAGGTCGAAGTCCTCGAGGCTCGCGAGAATGCCGAGCAGGCCTTCGTACCAGGAGTGCGGCAGCTCCGCGGTTTGGCGCTGGCGGCGCTCGAGCTCTTCGGCGTGGCTGCGGCGGTAGTCGACGGAGTAAAAACTCTCGAGCAAGTCGTCCCGGAAGCGCCGGCTGCTCTCGCCGTTGAGGATCTCCCGCACCAGCCCCTGCGTGTGGCGCGAGCTCTCCGCCATGCCGGGGGGCGTGCGGTCGACGGCGGTCACGACCGCCAGGGAGCGGAAGCGATCGGGCTCACTCGACGCGGCGACGAGGCCCACCTCGCCGCCGTAGGACGTGCCGAGCAGGTGGGGACGGTCGATGTCGAGGGCGTCGAGCAGGGCGAGAACGTCCGGCGCGTGGTCTTCGATGCGCTCCGGGGCCGGCCGCGGAGTCAGCAGCTGGCCCCGGAAGTCGCAGCCGAGCACGCGGTAGCCCGAGTTGAGCAGCTCCTCGGCGATCGGCGCCCATGAGGAGTGAGTCATCATGCCGCCGTTGAGCAGCACCACGACCTCCTCGCCGTGGCCCTGGAGACGGTGGGTCAATAAAGCGGTCATCGCGTCTCCGTCGAAGACTCGGCGAGGAACCGATCGCGCAGCTCGCCCTTGACCACCTTGCCGTAGGCGGTGCGCGGCAGCTCCCGGACCGTCCGGAAGTGGCGGGGGGTCTTGTAGCGGGCGAGGCGCTCGCCGAGGAAGTCCTGCAGGGCGCCGGGGGACGCGCTGTCCCGGGCTCCGGCGCGCGGCAGCACGAAGGCGACGCCGACCTCACCCCACTGCTCGTCGGGCACGCCGACCACGGCGACGTCCTCCACCGCCGGGTGCTGCACGAGCACCGCTTCAATATCGGCGGGGTAGATATTGACGCCGCCGCTGAGGATCATGTCTTTGCTGCGCCCGGCGACGTAGTAGAAGCCGTCGGCGTCGCGGCGGGCCAGGTCGCCGGTGTGGAAGAAGCCGTCGGCGTCGAGGGCCGCCGCCGTCGCCTCCGGGTTCTTCCAATAGCCGTTGCACACGTGGGGACCGCGGAAGAGCAGCTCGCCGACCTCCCCGGCGCCGACGTCGCGCCCGTCCTCGTCCACCAGGCGAACCTCGGTGAACATCATCGGCTTGCCGATCGACCCGGGCTTGCGGGCGGCGTCGGCGGCGGTCATGGCGAAGCAGTTGACCCCGACCTCGGTCATGCCGAAGCCCTGCTTGAAGGCGACGCCGCGCCGCCGGTAGGCGTCGCTCAAATAGTGAGGCAGCGGGGCGCCGCCGCTGATCAGCCAGCGCAGCTGGGAGAGGTCGACCTCGCCAAAGGCCGGGCATTCCAGCAGCATCTTCCATATCGTCGGCACGCCGAGGGCCACCGTCACGCCCTCGACCTCGACCGTGCGCCAGATCTGCTCCGCGTCGAACTCCCGATGCAGCACCAGCAGTCCGCCGATCCACACCATGGGCACGAGGAACGCGAAGAGGCCGCCGGCGTGGTAGAGCGGCGTGAAAATCGACGTGACGTCGTCGCTGCGCAGCTGCCAGCCGCCGACGGTGTGGTGGGCGTTCGCCAGCACCATGCGCTGGGGGATCACGACGCCCTTGGGCTTGCCGGTGGTGCCGGAGGTGTAGAGCAGGCAGTAGGCGTCTTCACCGCGGCTCGGCGTCGGCGTCCACGGCGCGTCGAGGTCGACGGCGCGGGCCGCGTCGGCGTAGTCCACGGTGGACGCCGCGGCGCCCGGGCCCCCGCCGTCGAGGGCGATCCACGTCTCGACCTCAACCCGCTCGCGCAGCTCCGCCACCACGTCCTCGGCGGCGCCGTCGTAGATCAGGGTCCGCGCGCCGCTGTCGAGGACGATCTGGGAAAGCTCCTCGGCGGTCAGCCGCGTGCCCAGGGTGACGAGCACGAAACCCGCCTTGCCGGCGGCGAAGAACGCGTCGAGGTACTCGACCCGGTTGCGGGACAGGATGCCCACGCGGTCGCCCTTGGCGACGCCGGCGCGGGCGGCGAGCAGGCGGGCGCAGCGCGAGGCCCTCTCGTCGAGCTGGCGGTAGGTGAGGCGGAGGCCGGTTTCGACCTCCACGAGAGCCGGCGCGTCGGGGGTGAGGCGGGCCCTTTCGCCGAGTAAATCAGCGGTCGTCATTCGGTCTCCTTGCCGCGACGGGGCCCCAGCGGATGGCCGACGCCGACCACGCGTAGCCGATGCCGGCGGCCACCATCACCATCAGCATACCGTCACGCAGCCGGCCCGACTCGAGGCCCAGGCGAATCGCCAGCGGCTGGTCCTGCTGGCCGATGTGGCCGTAGTCGGCGAGGTAATAGCTGTGCTCTTCACCGAGGCCGAGCTCCCCGAGGATGTGGCGGTGGGCCGACGGTTTCATGTGCAGAATATTGAGGAAGTCGATGTCGCCTCGCCGGCAGCCGCTTTTGCGCAGCGCGCCGTCGATGACCTTGAGGAAATTCGGCATCGACACCGGGTCGAGGCGCTGCTTGAGCCCCTGCGGGTCCGGGCAGTCGAAGCACGTGCGCTTGCCGCCCACGGCGTCTTCGCTCCACGGCTCGACGGTGCCGCCGGCGGGGATGACGATATCGAGGGAGAAGGAGCCGTCGACGATCACCGAGGAGCCCAGCAGCCGGTTGCGGCCCAGGTTGCGACGCAGAACCAGGGCGCCGCCCCCCGCCGCCAGGCCGAAGAGGAAGCGGGTGCGCGGATTGGCGTAGTCGAGGAAGTCGCCGTTGCGGTAGCCGCCGGCGATCAGCACGGTGCCCAGCTCGGGGTCGGCGAGCATCATGCCCTTGGCCATCTCGAGGGTCGCCATGGTGGTGGCGCAGCGCATCTGCACGTCGATGGCCCAGGCGTTTTTCGCCCCCAGGTCGTGGGCGAGCTTGATGCCGGCGGTCCACAGCGGGTGCTCCTTCCACTCCTCGGTGGTGCAGAGCACCAGGTCCACCTCCTCCGCGGCGATCCCGGCGTCCCGGAGCGCCGCGCGGGCGGCGCGCAGCGCCATGGCGTTGGTGTGGTCGTCGGGGCCGGGGACGGGCTTGCGCCGGATCCCCATCTTCTCGACGACGACCGGCTCCGGAATGCCCGTGCGCTCGGCGAGCTCCGCCGCCGTCATGAAGTGGTCCGGGATATACGTGCCGACGCCGGCGACGCCGACGTGGTCCGCGGACGGGCTCACGGTCCGCAGACCGACGGATAGCCGGCGCAGCAGCCGGTGCCGGTGCAGGAGGTGCGCAGCATATTGACCTGGATCACGCCGGTTTCGTTCTTCGCCCGGTAGTGGCCGACGCCGTCGGCGTCGCCGCCGAGCAGGTTGAGCGCCGTCCAGTCTGCGAAGTCGAAGTCGAAACTCGAGGCGGGTGTGCCGAAGCCCACGTCGAGCTGGGACCGGACGTTCGAGCGGCTGTCGAAGCGCGCCGTGTCGCCGCAGCCCGGGGCGGAGCTCGACGTGCCGCAGAGGACCTCGTCATGGATGTCGGCGCCGATCGTGTAGAAGCGGGTCCCGAGGCCCGCCGGGTCGTCGCGGAAGCCGCCGTTGCCCATGCGCGGATTCCAGGAAAACCAGCCGTGGGGATGGAGGCCGAAGAGGTCGCTATCAAAGACGTTCTGAGAGCCGCAGGTGGGGGCCAGGGGATTGCCCGGGCCCACCCACCAGCACGAAGAGAGGCCGCGGAGCGCGCCGGCGATGCCGATGAAGCGACGCACCGAGCTCCAGGCGCCGTCTTCCTCGATGGCGTAGAGCGACTGGGTGACGCCGAGGGAGTGGGACACCACGTCCACCCGGGCCGCGCCGGTGTAGCTCAAAACGTCCTGGAGGAAGTCGGCGATCAGGTCGGCCTTGGAGGGGCGGTGGTAGTTCAGCTGGGGCGCGGCGCGCTCGCCGGGGGAGAGCCAGTTGACGCCGAAGAGCTCACAGTCGCCATAGCCGTCGGCGCGGAAGGTGTCGTAAACCGACGCGGCGCCCGTGGAGGTCGGGGCGTCGAAATTCTTGGCCTCGTCCCCGTTGCCGTGGATGAAGACGACCGGCGTGCGCGAGGCGGTGCAGGCGCCGCCGCCGAAGCCGCCCCAGGGCGCGTTGCCCGGGAGAAAGCCGCCGGCGAATTGGTTGGCGCCGCCGCTGAAGTCGAGGGCGCCGGCGGCGCCGGAGAGCGCGAGGGCGGCGGCGAAGAATAGGGCGAGCGCTGCGGGGCGAGGGAGGCTCAGGCTCTTCAGCATGGGGGGGTTCCTCCTAAGGTTCGGAGTGTTGCGATCGGGGGGCGAGGGCGGTGCGCAGGTGAGGAATCAGGGCGGCGGCGCACTCGATCTGCGGCATGTGGCCGCACGCGGGCACCTCCAGAAGCTCGGCGCGGGGGAGGCCGCCAAGCAGCCGAGTCTTGAAGTCGTCGCCGAGGAAGCGGTCGGAGGTGCCCCAGATGACGGTGACGGGCGTCGTGATCTCCGCGAGCCGGCCGGTGAGCAGGTGGCGCTCGAGGTCCGCCTCGGCGGCGAACATGCGCTCGACCTCGCCGCCCGTAACGCGGGCCACCAGGTCGTCGAGCACGGCGTCCGGGGTCGCCGGGAAGCCGGGATCGCGGATGGCGGCCATCAGCGCCCGCGCTTCGTCGCGGTCCGCGGGCATCAGGCTCACGACGCCGCCGGCGCCGTCGGGGACCGGGCGCGACGCGATGGGGCCGCCGTTGATCAGCACCGCCCGCTCCACCCATTCGGGGTGGCGGTGGGCGATGATCGCCGCCAGCCACGCCCCCATGGAGTTGCCGACCAGCGTCACCGGACGGTCCGCGGCGCCGACGTGGCCCTTGAGCCAGCCTTCCAAGCCGGCGACCACCGCGCCCATGGGCAGGGGCCCCGCCGCCGGCCCGCTGTCGCCGTGGCCAGGCAGGTCGACGAGGAAGAGCTGGCGGCCTTCGCCGATCGACGGCGCCACCAGCAGCCACGTGGCGGCCTGGTCGGCGACGCCGTGGATCATCACCACCGGCGCCCCCTCGCCCTTCTGCCACCACACCAGCCCGTGACCCGCAACGTCGGCGCTGCGCCGCTCGAAGCCGAGCGCCGGCAGCTGGCCGCGGGCCATCGCGACGAGCTGGGCGATCGGGCCGGGCGGCTTCTCGCTCTCCGGGGCGGGCGACGCCGGGGCGGGGGACGCCGCGAGCAGAAGAACGAGCGCGAGGGCGGCGGCGAGGCTCGGGGAAAGACGCACGGGAGAGCTCCTGATAAGAAAAAATCCTGAAGGAGAGCTAGAGCCTGAAGGCGGCGCCGGTCTGGTTATAGCCGACGCCAGAGCCGATGAAGACCACGAGGTCGCCGGCGGTCGCCTTGCCGTGGTCGAGGGCGTCGTCCAAGGCCATGGCGAGGCACGCGGAGCCGGTGTAGCCCCACTTTTCCATGATCGTGTGGGTGCGTTCGGCGGGCAGGTCGAGGGTCGCCATCACGTGGTCCACGGACGGCCGCCGGACCTGGGTGAAGATCACGAGGTCGATATCCGCGACCTCGAAGCCGCCGTCGCGCGCCAGGCGACGGACCAGCCGCGGCCAGCCCTCGTGGTTGACGTCCGGGGGATAGCGCTCGACGAGGCGCACCCGGGTGCGGCCCGCTTCGACCGCCTCGAGCGACGCGGGTTCCTTGGTGCCGCCGGCGAAGATGCCCCAGCGCTCGGCGTAGGAGCCGTCGGCCTGGGCGGCGGCGACGATGAAGCCCGGGGCGTCGCCGGCCTCGAGCAGGGCGGCGCCGGAGCCGTCGCCGTAGAAGAAAATCGTCGGATCTTCGGGGTCGGCGAGGCGCTGCATGAGGTAGGCGCCCACCACCAGGACCGCGGCGACGGCGGGGTTGGCCTGGATCCAGCCGGCGGCGGTAGCGAGGCCCGTGGGGAAGGACGCGCAGGCGCAGCCGATGTCGAAGGTGCCGGCTCGGGTGGCGCCGAGCTTGTGCTGGAGAACGGTGGAGGTCGCCGGGGTGAGGTAGTCCGGCGTGTCCGTGCAGACGATGAGTAGGTCCACCTCGTCGGCGCGGCGGCCGGCCCGGTCGAGGGCCTGGCGCGCCGCCGGCAGGGCGAGGTCGGAGGTCGCCCAGTCATCCGGCGCGTAGAAGCGCCGGGTGATGCCGGTGGCCGCCTCGAGCTCGTCGACGACGTCGCCGAGGTGGGCGAAGCGGCTTCGGAGCACGTCGTTGGGCACCTCCACCGACGGCACGTGGCGGCCGGTGGAGACGATGCGGGCGCTCCGGCTCATGTGCCGAGTACCAGCCCTCCGTCCACCGAGAGGACCGCGCCGCTCACGAAGGACGAGGCGTCTGAGGCGAGCCACAGGTAGACCTCGGCGACCTCGTCGGGATGACCGAGCCGGGCGAGGGGCGTTCGGCCCGACATGGTGTCGAGGATCTTCGTCGGCATGCTTTTGACCATGTCGGTGGCGATGAAGCCCGGCGCCACGGCGTTGGCGCGGATGCCGAAACGCCCGAGCTCGCGGGCCCAGCCGCGGGTCATATTGATCACCCCGGCCTTGGTGGCGGCGTAGTTGGTTTGGCCGAAATTGCCGTAGAGCCCCACCACCGAAGACGCGCTCAGGATCACCCCGCGCTCGGCTTCGATCATGTGGGGCGTCACGGCGCGGGTGCACAGGAAGACGCCCTTTAAGTTGACGTTGAGCACGGCATCGAAGTCCTCTTCGCTCATCGTCGAGACCACCTCGCCGGCCCGCCACTTCACCAGCTGGGAGTCGCGGAGGATGCCGGCGTTATTGACCAGCACGTCGACCCGCCCCCAGAGCCGCAGCACGTCGGCGACGGCCGCCTCCACGGCGTCCGCGTCGGTGACGTCGACGTGGGCGAGGTGGACGCCGCCGCCGGCCGCTTCGATCTCGGCGGCGAGGCCGTCGGCGTCCTGGAAGGTGCGGTCCCACGCCGCCACGTTGGCGCCCTCGGCGGCGAAGCGTCGGGCGGTGGCGAGGCCGATGCCCGCGCCGGCGCCGGTGACGATCACCGTGCGGCCTGTCAATCCTGTGTCGATCATCTCGGAATCTCCCCGCTCAGTGGTTCTCGGTCTCTCGCGTGATCAGAACTTATAGCCGAGGCTCGCCGTCACCGTGCGAGGTGCGCCGAAGGAACCCTGGAGGATGCCGAGCACGGGGATGTTGTAGCCGTTGGTGAGGTACTCCTCGTCGGTGAGGTTCTTGCCGTTGACCGTCACCTGCCAGGTGCCGTCGCCGGAGAGCCAGGAGATCCACGCGTTGACCAGGTCGAAGGAGGGCTGGGTGAGCGGCAGCAGCGGCTGGGTCGGGTTGCGCGGGTCGGGGCCGCCTTCGTTGGTGAGCACCGAGTCGTCGCGGTAGGAGTAGCCGACGCTGCTGGTGATCAGGCCTCCGAAAGCGGGAAAGTTGAAGTTGAGGTTGATCGCGCCCGTCCACTCCGGCGTGTTGCTCAGCACCTGGGTGTCGACGAAGCCGTCGCCGTTTTCGTCGAGAAACTCGTCGGGGGACGCGTCGAGGTAGCTCAGGTTGCCGGAGATGCCGAACCAATAGGCGGTCTTCGACGTCCAGTCCCATTCGACCTCGAGGCCGCTCAGGGTGGCGGAGCCGGCGTTGAGGAAGTTGCCGAAGAAGGCGTCTTCCGTTCCGTCGCCGTCGGAGTCGAAGGAGGTGAAGGTGCTGACCTGAATATCTTCGTAATCGCCGTAGAACGCCGCGAGGTTCAGCACCAGGCTGCGGTCCGCGAGCACGGTCTTGAGGCCGACTTCGGCGACGGTCAAGACCTCGTCGTCAAAGGGCAGGGCGGACTCGGGGAAGGCCGTCGCCTGGGCGCGAACGTTGAAGCCGCCGCTCTTGAAGCCGCGGGAGAGGGTCAGGTAGCCGAGCACGTCGTCGTTGAAGGCGTAGTCGAGGCCGAGCTTCGGCGCGACGGAGGAGAAAGTCTCGGTCTCGTCGTAGTCGGCGGTGACCACGGCGACGGTTTGGAAGGTGTCGTCGGTATAGCCGGCGTTAAACGCGATGCCGCGCTTTTCTTCCTCGGTCACGCGGATGCCGAAGTTGAGGTTGAGCCGGTCGGAGAGGGCGTAGGTGCCGTCGCCGAAGAGCGCGAAGGACTCGGTGTCGGTGGTGCCCTCGGTGGTCCCGAAGATGCTTTCGAGGAAAATATTCTGGACCAGGCCGCCGGCGGAGCCGTCGAAGTAGAAGAGCCCGAAGACGCCGTCGAGGCGCCCGCCGCCGTCGTAGATCAGCTGAAATTCCTGCGACGTTTGCTCGTCGAAGTAGGTGGCGATGACGTCGGTGATGCGGGCCGGCGTGGTGTCGAAGTCGATATTGTTCTGGCTGTCGGACTCGCGGTAGGCGGTGATCGACTTGAAGCTCCAGTCGTCGTTGATGCGCCAGTCGATGGTCAACGAGTAGCCCTCGGAGTCCGTCGAGTTGAGAGGCTCGAGGCCGCTCTGGGTGTCGAAGACGTTTTCGAGGGGGCCGCAGGCCTGGCCGAGGAAGAGGAGGCAGAAGGGATTCGCCTCCAGCCGGGTCAGGCCCTTGGGCTCGGCGTCGTCCTCCGTACGGTCCAGGCGCAGCTTGACGGTCACGTCCTCAGACGCCAGCCAGTCGAGGGCCAGGCGGAAGGCCTGGGTGTCTTTATCCGAAACGTCGCGGCCGGTCAGAAGGTTGGTGCCGTAGCCGTCGCGCTGGAGGGACGCCACCGCAACCTTGGCGCGCAGCTTGCCCGGGATGAGGGCGCCGCTGGCGGAGGCCTTGAAGTCGACGGTGCCGAAGTCGCCGCCGACCAGGCTGATGCCGCCATCGAGCTCGTCGCCGAGGGGGCTGCTGACGTATTTGATCGCGCCGCCGATGGTGTTCTTGCCGTAGAGGGTGCCCTGGGGGCCCCGCAGCACCTCGATCTGGCCGATGTCGAAGACGTCGAGCAGCGCGCCCTGGGGTCGCGCCATATACACGTCATCGAGGTAGAGGCCGACCCCCGGATCAACGCCCCAGAGCGGATCCGCCTGGCCGATGCCGCGCATGAAGGCGGTCAAGGTCGTGCTTTGGTTTCGGCCGGGGTAAATCGACAGGTTCGGCACGCTGGCCTGGAGCTCCGAGAGGTCGGCCACGCCGCTATCTTCGAGGATATCGGCGGAGACCACGGTGACGGCGACCGGCACCTCCTGAATATTCTCCTCCCGCTTCCGGGCGGTGACGACAATTTCGTCATCGACCTCCTCGGCAACCGGCTCCACGGCCGCCGCCGTGTCGGCGTCTTGGGCCGCCGTGGGGAAGGACCCTGCGAGGATCAGCGTGGTGAGACAGGCGAAGAAGATCGATTTCTGCATGGTGTTTCTCCAGGTCACAGGGGGAACGGCGGCGGCCGGGCGCCGGGGCGAGGTCGTGCGGGTCTCGGGTCGGTGGCTGTCTATAGATATCCGTGGTCAAGGCGCGTCGGTCACTCGCCGTCCCCCGCGCCCGGGGGGCTGTCGCGGGGGAAGAGTCCGAGGCGCAGCAGGCGAATGAACTCGGTCGTGGCTTGGCTGGGCTCCATGCCGAAGTGCATCGGCGCACCGAAGCACTTCTCCACGGTGTAGTAGTAGAAGAGCCAGCGGGTCGCGAGGATCACGCCGACCAGCGGATCCACATCGCCGATCTCCCCCGCGGCCTTGCGCGCTTCCAGCTTGTCGCCATAGAGCTCGCGGAAGCGGGTCGCCATGCCCTCATAGAACCTCCGGATGTGCTGGCTCTGGAATTCCACGACGTCCACGTAGATAAGCAAGATGTACGACTTGTTCTCCTCGACCGCGGACTCGATCTCGGCGGCCATCTCCTCCAGATCTTCCGGGAATCCGGCCCGGGCGAAGAGCTGCTGGAGCGGATGGTCGGGGTCGAGCAGGCGGCCCCAATAGTCGTCGAGCAGTCGCTCAAAGAGCGCCTCCTTATTGGGGAAGTGGTGGTAGAGGCTGCCCATCGAAAGTCCGGACTTATCCGCGATCTCCCGCATGGTCGTGGCGCCGAAGCCTTGGCTCGAGAAGAGCTCGAGGGCGGCGTTGAGCGCTTGTCGGGTGGAGGCTTTGGAGCGTTCTTGCGTGCGGCGCGGCATGCGGGATCTCCCGGCGCGGCGGAGGGTTGAACCGATGAAGTCGCGACGCGCGCAGGGTCGGCGCCCGGTTGCGTGAGTCGCGTTTGTGGAACTACCGCTCGGTTATAAAATAGAGCGACCGTTCCAGTATTATCGAGACGCCCTCGAGCGCTGTCAAGCGCGGTGCGCTTCTTCAGGCCTTCGGGTCAGGCATAGAGCCGGTCGTCGCCACGCCCCCGCGATTGCGTCACAGCCCTCAATCGGCGACTAGTGAGGCGGAAAGTGTCCTATCCAAACCGGCGATTGCCCAACTTACAGCTGGTGCTGAAACCAACTGACAGCCGATGCTGAGACAGCGTCGAGCCCGCCGCTCAGATCACCAAGCTGCGCTTTCTGCTAAGCCAGGGAATCAGGGTAGGCCACAAGCAACGGGATCGTAGAGGACCCAACTGGCGTGGTCCACTGAAGAACTGCAGCGTCTTTCAAGACCCTTTCTTCTGGAAAGACGCAGTCCTCATAAATCTAATCTCCGTCCGATGAGCGGTAGCCACGGAAGACCCAGGCAATTCCATGAACAAACAGCATAACGACCGTGAAAACGGCCGCAGCCCCGAGCAAGTAATATTTCCCCAACAACTTGAACCCTTCAACTGGGCCTCCGAAGAGCATGACCCAGAAGCCCATGAAGAAGAGCCATAAGACAGCTGCGACAGCTGCAAGAAAGAACGCCAGCCTGTCTGTGCCAGAGCGTAGGCTC
>JBCCLG010000072.1:0-12305 GCA_039027015.1 Acidobacteriota bacterium
CCCCGGTGCGTTAACTTAACCCGATGCCGAGACTCCTGAACCTTCGCTCCACAGCGCGCCCGGCGACCTGTGGAGCACGCGACTCTTCCCCGCGTCGAGATCCGGCGCGCGGCCGCGCGGCTTGAGAGTCCAGAGGAATCGCCGTAGCAGCCTCCGCCTAGCCCGGCGAGGCGATACCGGAATCGAAACACCGCCTCGGAAAGGACGTAGTTCCAGGCCATGAAAAAACGTGTGCTGATCCGCGGCCTGATTGCGCTTCTCCTCGGCGGCGCGTCTCTTCCCTCCAGCGCAGACTCCCCGGGCGCGCCGACTGGATTTGAGCTGACGTCGGGCGAGCGGACGCTGATTGTGCGGGCTCAAACCGCGGACGAGGCTCACTCCTATGTTGCGGGCCTTCTGGACGACATGGACTTCTTCAGGGCGAACGGCTACCAAGTCGCGCTGCCCAATCATCCGGCCTTTGCCGCGGATTCGAGGTCGCCGGGCAGCGCGGAAGTCTTTGCCGCCGAGGTGTACCGAGAGGCTGAGTTCGGGTCGGCCCTTGAGATCCTTGAAGAGAGCAGAGGGACTCTGCAAAAAGCGCTCGAATGGTTCGAAGCGACAAGCGCGCTCGAAGGATTTCGAGCCTTCGAGAGATATAAGGTGACCCTGACTCTCTATGGCCCCGGGGGTTCCTATAATCCCGAAACCGGAACCATCGTCCTCTTCACGACTCCGGACGGCCGGTTCAAAGGAGGCGGCGGAGCCCACACGGTGATTCATGAAATGATGCATCTCGCCATCGAAGAAGGGTTTGTGCAGCGTTTCGGCCTCAGCCACTGGGAAAAGGAGCGGCTGGTGGACCTCCTGGTGAAGAGAGAATTCTCGGATCTCCTGCCCGACTACAGGCTCCAGAACCTTGGCGAGAAGGCCCTCGATCCGCACGTTCAGGACGTACTCCTAGGCGAACTCGCCGAAGCGCTGGACGGCTACGCCTCGGCTCGCCGCAAGCACTAGCCGGGCAGCCGAAGGCGAACCAGACCCCATTTGACGCTTATTCTCTGTCGGCTTAGAGTAGACCCATGAAAGTCGCTCAGGCAAATAAGCAAATAGATGCGTTGCCGCACCGCCTCGCGAGGTCGGCCGCGCTTGATGCTACGGCCTGCTGCCGACTCCTAGGTTTTGCGCTCTCCAGGCCGCGAGAGGGTTCTAGCGCTGGAACCGCCTCGCGAACCTGAACCAACGCGATGCCTTCCTCTCAAACAGAGCCTCTGCTCGACGACAAGAAGGAGAGATCGATGAGAATGAAAGGAATGTGGGTCTTATTTCTGACGGTGTCCTGTGTCGCACTCGGCATTCAAGCTTTTGGCGACGCGCAGGAGCCTGAGCTCGCCACGCAGGCTGAGGTCCCGGCGCAGGTGGAAACTACGCTGAGCGAAACCTCAGCTAAAACCGAGGCCGGCGCTCTTGCGGCCGAGGACCTGTCGAAGCTTACGATCCCGGTTGCTTTTCATTTTGAGGGCCTGCGTACAAACCTGATCTGCAGCTGTAATCCCCAGGCACCGGACGGCGGCGCCAGCGGCTGCGAGGCCGGCGGCTGCGAGGAGACTCCCTTCTGCCCTCCTCGGGAGGAGTGGTGTGTTCCGCTGCCGTCGGGTAGCCCGAACTGCGGAATCTGCAACTGCTAGCCGGACCTTGTCTTAAGAGCCTTAAGGGGCGCCTCTGCCGCCAACGCGGCGGCGGCGCCTCAATCAGCCAAACGGTTTGCCTCGTGAGCGGCGGCGCTTGAGGCGCCGCGTTTGACGCTTAAGGACCTGCCCCGTATCCTCAAGCGATGCGAATCATCTTCGCGTCGCCGCTCCAGAGGGACGTTCGCCGAAGGACAGCCCGTCGCGTTGACCTGGAAAGCCGCCCGCCGGCGTCGAGGAGAAGATGAACGACACCGTGTCCTGGTATTTAGATTCTCTGGCCAATTCCGTTTGGGGACTGTCTGAGTTCTTTATGGCCTTTCCGCTCCTTCCGCTGGCGATTGCCGCGGCCTTGCTTTCCAACCTTTTCAGGAAACGTCTCTCGATAGTTCGTCGAGCGCTGGTCGCCCTTTCCGGCGGCTTCTGGCTGATCTACTCGCTCTATGAAAGTGCCACTTTTACCTATTGCGCTCTGACGGAAACGTATCCCATTAGGAACGACATGCTTCTTTTGGGCCCGATCTTGGTGGCTGCGGCGCTCCTGGGTTTCCTCGCGTCCTGGACGAAAACGCGGAGCGCCATCCCACAAGACGCCGAGGCGTAGTCCGCGGCTCGAAGGGTGAATCCACGGCCGACACCTTCGCTTGGGTAGGCCTCGCGGTGGCCGGCCTCTATACGATGCCGGAGAGGCTTTAGAGCCTCAATCAAAGCGCCTGAGCCGCCGCCTCGAGACGGTCCCGTAAAGAGTTCAAGGCGGGATGTCCGGGCGGATACTCCTCGCGATAGATCGTCGCGGCCCGCTGAAAATAGCGGCGCGCGTTTTCCGCCCGGCCTCGCTTGAGCTCGAGCTCGCCGAGGGCCCGGGTCGCCGGCCCTCGATTCGAGAGATAGCCGGAGGTGAGCGCGTCGGCTTCCAGCGCTCGCTGGAGCTGGGTCTCGGCCTCGGACAGCCGGCCGAGGTCGACCAGGATCGTGCCTAGGGTTCGGCGAGCAAAGGCCTCGAGGGACAGGCTCTGGGTCTCGAGGCTCATGACTCTCTCGAGAGTGTCGCGAGCCTCCGATTCCGCCGCCTCGAATCGTCCCAGATCCGCTGCGGCTCGGGCCCGATGGAGTCGGGATCTGATCGCCCCGGAGCTCTCTTCTCCCCAGTGGGTGAGCGAGAGATCGACGGCCTTGTCGAAGGCGGCATAGGCCTGCTCGGAATCGCCGAGATTTCGCTTCGCAAGACCCAGGCGCATCAGGTTGTAGGCCAGAGAGATGTGAGGTCGAGGCTGGGCCTCGAGGATCGGGACGAGGTCCTCGAGTGTCTCGACCAGCTCGACCCACCGGCCGGAGACCCCCAGCAGCCTCGAAAGGTTGCTCTTGGCGTTGAGGGTTCGCTGGTGGGTTTCCCCGTGGCTGACCCGCCAGATCGCCAAAGCCTGCCGCAGGCTCTCTTCCGCCTGCGCCCATTGACCCGTGCGGATCTCGCTCATTCCCAGATTGTTGAGCGGGGCGGCTCGCACCGGGTGGTTCTCGCCGAAAATCCGCACGAAGATGGCGTCGGCCCGGCGCAGATAGCCCACCGCCTCCTCGTGACGCCCCAGCTCGACGGCAAGCGCCCCGACGTTGTTGAGAGAGCGGGCCAGCATCTCGTCGTTCGGACCGAGCTCCCGCTGACGGATCTCGAGCGCCTCCATGTGATGGGCCAGGGCCTCCGGCTCCTCGTCGCGCGCCCACGCCAGGTTGCCCAGATCATTCAGCGCCGCCGCCAGCGCGAGGGGCCGTCGCAGGCTTTGGGCCTGGCGCACCGCGAAGACCTCCTCCAGCAGGGGCGCAGACTCTTCGAAGCGGCGCTGATGGCGGTAGATCACCCCGAGCTGGGCGAGGCTTTGCAGCAGCTCCTCGTCGTTCCTCGCCAGCTCGGTTTGGCGCAGCTCCAGGGCGACCTCCGCCAGGGACTCGGCGCGCTGATGAAGGCCGAGGCGGAGATAGACTTCGCTGATCGCGTGGGCGAGCCGCGCGCGGTCTAGGGGCTGCCCCACCAGCTCTTCGGCCAAAACCGAAGCGCCACGATCCAGCAGCTCCCGGGACGTGTTCTCCCGCGACGGATCACGATCCGGGTCCGAGAGCGCGAAAAGCTCGACGAGGAAACTGGAGAACAGGCGCGAGCGCTCGACCTCGAGGTGAGCGCGGCGGGCCTCCATGGAGCTCACGAGCGCACCGCCGCCCAGCGCCAGGACCACGGCTGCCGCGGCGGCTGCGGCGGCGAACCGGCGCCGCACCAGGCGTGACAGGGCATAGCTCCAGGTCATCCTGCGCGCGCTGACCGGCCGGATCTCGAGGTATCTCTCAAGGTCTGCGGCGAGGTCGGACGGCGAGCTGTAGCGGTCCGCCGGATCGAACGAGATGGCGCGCTGAACGATGGCGTCCAAATCTCCACGCAATCGGCGCAGAAGATCCTTCTCGCCCAGGCCGCGGCGCTCGGCAATCCGCGTCCGCGCGCCGGGCTCGAGGGCCGCGTAGCGCTCGCTCGGCTTCGGCAGATCGAGCCTCCTGCAGGCGCTCTGCCGCAGCTGGAGAATCGTCTGGGTTTCGACTTCAAAGGGCAGGGCTTCGATCAACAGCTCGTAGAGCAGCAGACCGAGCGAGTAGACGTCCGAGCGCGTATCCACCGCGGAATCACCGCCGGCGGCTTCGGGGCTCATGTAGGCCGGCGAGCCCACGATGGCCTGGTCCTGCGGCGCCGAGGGCGAGCTGAGGATCGGATCGTCGAGAATGCGGGCAATGCCAAAGTCGATCACCTTGGCAAGGGGCTGCTCGTCGACTTCTGTGACCAGCACGTTGGACGGCTTGATATCCCGATGCAGGATCCCTTTTTCGTGGGCATGACGGACCGCAGCACAAACTCCGAGAAAGAGTCTCAGGCGCTCGCGGAGCGGCAGCTGATGCTGCCGGCAGTACTCGGAGATCTTTTGCCCTTCGATCAGCTCCATGGCGAGAAAGGGCCGGCCGTCGGCGGTTTGTCCGACCTCATAGAGAGCCGCGATATTCGGATGGGACAGCTTGGCCAAAGCCTGGCACTCAACGGCAAAGCGATGGCGGCCGCTCGGCCCGTGAACCCGGCGGATCAGCTTGAGGGCAACCCGACGGCGAACGGGGAGGTCCTGAACGCCGAGCCACACGGTCCCCATCCCGCCCTCACCGAGCCTTTCGGTCACTCGATAGGCTCCTATCGTGTCCGGCGGCGGGCTGGCGGTGGCGTCGGCCTCGTGGCCCAGGGCCTCCGGCACGGGCCTCTCGAGGAAGCCGTCATGAGCCGCCGACGCTTCCGCCAAAAGCTCCAGAAGCTCCGCCTTCAAAACGCCATCGCCCGCACAGCGCCGCTCGACCAGCGCGCGCCGACTCGCAGGCTCTTCCGTCAGGACTTCATGGAGCAAGACGAGCGCCCGGCGATTGCGCTCCAGGGTGCTCACCGCTGCATTTCCCTGCGCAGCCAGACCTTGGCCGTAGCCCAGGCGCGGCGCACGGTCGTCGGCGACACTTCGAGCACGTCAGCGGTTTGCTGCTCGGAAAGGCCGGCAAAGAACCTCAACTCCACCGTCTTCACCAGTCGAGGATCCAGCGCGCCGAGAGCGCAGAGGGCCTGGTCGAGGGCCAGCAGATCCAGGTCGAGGGTTTCGGCCAGATGCAGCGACTCGTCGAAGGCTACGGTCTGCTCACGGGGGATTCTTTTTTGCGCCTGGTGGTGCCGGGCGTGATCGACGAGCACCCGCCGCATGACCGTAGCCGCCGCGGCGAAGAAATGCTGACGATCGCGGAAAGAGGTGGGCCGGGAGCCGCTCAGCCGGAGGTACGCCTCGTGCACCAGGGCGGTTGCCGACAGGGTGTGCTCTCGCCTCTCTTTGCGCAAGGAAAGCTGCGCGATGGTGTACAGCTCACGGTAGACCCTGGGAAGAATTTGATCGATCGCCGCGGAGTTCTGTCCGGCCTGCCGGAGAACCTGGCTCACCGTGGCACTCCGGTCCCGCTCGGCTCTCCCCGAATCGACGAGGCCCCCGGGCAAGGATCTCTCTTCAGAAGGCCTGGAAACTTGCGGCGAGTCGGTCTTGGGGAACATGACGCGTCTCCTGAGTGCTCATTCGCCAGCTCACGCACCCAGGGTCCGGGGCGCTGTAGCCCTAGTGTTTCCCAGTCCGCGTCCGCTCTCAAGTTAAATCGCTGTCACAAAAACTCATGATGAAAGTTCTCAATCCACGGTTTTTTATCTTTCTTCAGGATCACCGGCCTCACCGCCAATTCAGATTTTTTGGGCGGGTTGAGTGAATTCCTACGCCAACACCAGTGAGCCGCTGCGCCGACCGGGCTTCGACGGATTTCAAGACCCGGGATCCGGCGGCCCGCAACGGAGACGGCGCCAAGTCAGGACACACGATCGGCATCACACCCCAGCGGCCCCTGCGGTCGACGCCTCGGGGCCCCGGAGACGCGGAATGGAGAACGAAGTGCGAAGAGTGCGAGCCAGGGCGGCGATCTTCTTGGGAATCGCCGTCGCGTTGGGCTTCGGCCCGGCCCAGGCGTCTGACGTGCAGGTGAACTCTTACACCACGAGCTCCCAGTACAGGCCCTCTGTCGCCGCGGACTCCGACGGCGACTTTGTCGTCGTGTGGGTGAGCCTGGGCTCGGACGGAACGGACTCCGACGGTTTCAGCATTCAGGGCCAGCGCTTCGGCGCCGACGGCTCGATGGCCGGAACGCAATTCCAGGTCAACACCTACACCTCGGGCGACCAGAGATCTCCGGACGTTGCCATGGACGCGAGCGGCGACTTCGCCGTGGTGTGGACCAGCAGCGGCTCAAGCGGCACCGACTCCTCGGGACAGAGCATCCAGGGACAGCGCTACGCCGCGGACGGCTCGACGGTGGCGGCTCAGTTCCAGGTCAACACCTACACCTCAAACTCGCAGATCGAGGCCTCCGCGGACCTCGACCCGGACGGCGATCTGGTGGTGGTGTGGACGAGCGTCGGCTCAAGCGGCACGGACTCCTCGAGCTACAGCATCCAAGGTCAGCGCTACGCCGCGGACGGATCGGCGGTGGCGAACCAATTCCAGATCAACACCTTCACTTCGGACGAGCAGACCAGTCCGTCGGTCGCCCTAGACCAGGACGGCGACTTCGTCGTCGTCTGGAGAAGCGGGGCCTCGGACGGCACGGATACCTCGGCCGACAGCGTCCAGGGCCAGCTTTTCGCCTCCGACGGATCGAAGCGAGGCCCCCAGATCCAGATCAACAGCTACACCACCAGCGTCCAAACCTCCCCCTCGGTGGACATCGACGCGGACGGCGATTTCGTGGTCGCCTGGACGAGCGACGGCTCAGACGGCAGCGACTCCGCCTCCTACAGCATTCAAGGCCAGCGCTTCGCCGCGGACGGGTCGCGGCAGGGCGCCCAGATCCAGGTCAACAGCTTCACGTCGAGCCTGCAGTTCGATCCGTCGATCAGCGTAGGGCCGAACGGCACTTTCGCCGTGGTCTGGAACAGCTTTGGCTCCTCGGGCACGGATACCAGCGGCTCGAGCATCCAGGGACAGAGGTTTGCTGCGGACGGGTCGACGCAGGGCGCCGAGATCCAGATCAACTCTTACACCACGGGCTTCCAGGACTCCCCCATCGTGGCCCTGGAGCCGAGCGGCGATTTCGTGGTCGCGTGGACCAGCAGCGGCTCGAACGGCTCGGACACTTCGGGCTACAGCATTCAGGCCGCCGCCGTCAGCGCCCAGGCCGACCTCGCCCTCACCAAGACCGACTCCCAGGATCCGGTCTCGGGAAACACCTTCGCCTACACCCTCCAGGTCACCAACCTGGGCCCCTCGAACGCCGCGTCGGTGATCGCCACGGACCCTCTTCCCGCAGGCCTCGTCTTCGCGGGCTCCACCGAGAGCTGCACCGAGGCTGCCGGCACGGTGACCTGCACCTTCGGCGACCTCGAGGCCAGCGCGTCGGCGTCCCGCAGCTTCGACGTCAGGCTCGACCCGCCGTTCACCGAGTTGGTCACCAACACGGCGACGGTCTCGAGCGCCACGCCGGATCCCGCGCCCGGCAACGACACCGCCACGGAAACCACCGCTCTAGACACCCAGCCGCCGCGGGTGGCCAACGTCGACACCCTCTTCCCGGACAGCGACGGCACGCTGACGAACTGCGAGGTGGTGCGAAGCCAAGTCTTTGGCCTGAGCATCGACCTGGCGGACGCGCTGTCGGCGATCCAGGGCGCGACCGGCCCCGGCGCCTTTCTGCTGGTCTCCACCGGTCCCGACGGCGCTTTCTCGACGATCCGCTGCGCGGACGGCGCGTCTGGCGATGATGTCCAGATCCCGATCGTCAACCCGGTCCAGGACGCCTCCAACCCCCTCGCCGTCACCTCGCGATTCAACCTCGCCAGCTCCTTCGGGCTGCCCACCGGCCTCTATCGATTCTTCGTCTGCGACGCCATCACCGACGGCGCCGGCAACGCCCTCGACGGTGACGGCGACGGCACGGCGGGGGGCGATCTGCGACTCGACTTCCGCGCCGATCCCCTCAACAGCTTCCTCAACGGCCACTTCGACGCCTGCGCGGGGCCGGTGACTCTCTCTCCCTGGACCGCGACGGCAGCGCCACCGAACGAGATTCGGCCCGCCGCGGCGGGTCAGGATGCCAGCGGATCGCCCCTGTCGGGATCGGCCCAGATCAGCCACGTCCAGGAAGAGCCCAGCTCCCTGGGCCAGTGCGTGCCCGTCGATCGCCGCGGCGACCTCGACCTGCGCGCTCAGTTCCGGTTCTCGCCGGCCGGAAATAACGAGGGGCTCCTCCGGGTCAGCTGCGAGTTCTTTGAGGCTCCGAGCTGCGACGGCCCGAGCCTCGGCCTGCGGAGTGCCACCTCGATTCTGGAAAATGAGGGATCGATATGGCTTCCTCTCGCCAGACGCTTCACCCTCCCGCAGGGCGCCCGTTCGGGCCTATGCGCCTTCACCCTCGAGCCGGTGTTCCCCACACTCCCCACCTTCGAGCTTGGGCTCGACGCGCTGTTTCTCGGCGACTCCATCGTTTTCCGCGACGGCTTTGAGTCGGGAAACACCTCGGCCTGGACTCTGGCCGAACCCTAGGGAGAAGGATCCCGGGCCTCTCTCTAGGGCGCGAGAGCCGCTCAGTCGAAATGCTTGAGCCGCGGCCAGGTCTCCTCGAGGCTCCCCCGCGGCCCACGCAAAATGAACAGGGTTTGATGGTTCTCATAGGGCATGCAGTAGCCGCAGTCGACCGTGACCGCGGGCTCCACCTGCTCAAAGAGCCCGGCGTAGTCTTCGGCCTCGCCTCCCATCGCCAGGATGACCTCGCCGGTGCACGGACCCGGGCCCCACAGCCAGTAGCTGTTGTGACCGCTGAGCACCGGCGGCGACCCGGAAGGTGCAAAGTACTCGAGAGCGCCGGCCACGCCGTAGTTGCGGGCGAAGAAGCAGGCGCGCTCGCGGTCTGCGTCGGGCAGCGAGTCGGCGACCCGGTGCGCGGCCTCGGCCTTGAGGCGCCAGCCGTGCATGTCGGCAAAGAACTGCGGCAGCTGCGCGAGCTCTTTGCGCTCCGAAGTCGAGGGCTCCACGCCGAGGGAGCGGGCGTATCGAATGAAGCTCTCGACCGGCAGAATCGGCAGGGCAAAGGGAGCGGCCACGGCGCCCTGAAGCCCGAGGAGCGTCAGGGCCAGAGCGAGGAACGCGCCTCGCCACCGGGGCCGAGAGATCCGGCGAGCCGCGGCCTCGAGAGCGACCCCGCCGCCGGCCAGCAGCCAGGTGGTGGCGGGCCCGAGGTAGCCGGGCCGGCTGCTGCCGCTGAGAATGAGAATGGCGAAGACGGCCAGGTACGCGATCGCCAGCAGGCGCCCCGTCGCCCGCCCCAGAAGCAGGGAGCCCAGGCCGGCGAGGGCGAAGGCGAAAATCAGCCAGCCGCCCAGCAGATCGACCTGACCGGCCACAAAGTCGGCGGGCGAGACCGGCACCATCTTGCGCCCCGTGGCGTTGGCGATGAACTCGAGGGTCGGCCAGCCCTGAGCTTTCTGCCACGCGAGGTGAGGCGCGAAGAGCAGCAGCGAGAGGCCGGCGGCGAGCCACGGCCCGCGGGTGAGAAGCAGGCGGCGATGCTCGGTGCCCAGGAGCCCCAAAAACAGCCCCGCTCCGAGCCACAGAACGCTGATCTTGTTGAGCAGGCCCCCGCCCAAAACCGCGCCGAGAACCAGCCACCGGCTCAACCTCGGGCGCTGGGCGAGATCCACCATCAAATATCCCACCGAGGTCCAGATCAGGAGATCGAGGGCGTTCATGGAGTAAAAGTGCCCCACCGCGAGGAAGTAGGGCGCCACCAGCGCCGCGCCCATCGCCAAAACCTGCGCCCAGCGCCCGCCTCCCAATCGCTCGACCAGCAGCCCGAGAATCAGCAGAGTCGCGGCGCCGGCGAGCGCCGGAACCGAGCGCAGCGCCGCCAGAGACTCGCCGAAGATCCCGCGCACCAGGCCGAGCAGGGCGATAGAGAGCGGCGGGTGGTCGACGTAGCCCCAGGCCAGGCGCTTGGCGCACGCGACGTAGTAGAGCTCGTCGCGGAAAATCCCGTAGCCCGGCAGGGTCGCGGCGTGGATGGCGAGCTTGAGAGCGGGCAGCAGCAGAAGATGCGGGCGGCTGAGGATTCGATCCGGGAGAGAGCTCATCGGGACCTCCAAGGTTTATGGGAGCCGATGCGGCCGGTTCCCGCGGAGGATCATGGGGCGCCCTAGAACCTCGATCCATGGTCTCCCGGCGACCTGAAGATCACGCGCTAAACGATTGATTTATTGCAGCGTTACGGGCCTATCTCACGCGCCTCTGATGCGCCTTCTGCTAGTCTGGGCGCCTTCATGCGGCCGTCCCTCTATCGATTCGGAACCTTCGAGCTGGACCCGAGCGCCGCCGAGCTGCGCCGCTCGGGGCGCCGGATCCCGATTCAGGAAAAGCCGCTCTTGGCGCTGCTCGCCCTGCTCGAGCGTCCGGGCGAGCTGGTGAGCCGAGAGGCCCTGCAGGAGCGTCTGTGGCCCGAGGGTCACCATGTGGACGTTGAGGCGGGGATCAACGCCTCGGTGGCTCGGCTGCGCGAAGCGCTCGGAGACTCGGCGTCCAACCCCCGCTTCGTCGCCACCGTGCCCCGCCGCGGCTATCGCTTCATCGCGCCGGTCGAGAGCGCCGGCTCGAGCCGGCGGCGGGCGCTGAAGCCGGGCGTTAAGGTCAAGCTCGCGGCGTCTCTGCTGATTCTTGTAGGCAGCGTGGTGGCCCGCGTCCTCATCCAGCAGGAGGAGCGGGCCGTTCTCGACGAGGACTGGTCTCAGACGTCCCCGCTTCGACTGGCGGTTCTGCCGTTTGACGATCTGGGACAGGGTCCCGAGCCCTCGGTTCTCAGCCGCGGGCTGACCGACGAGATGATCTCCCTGCTCGGTCGTCTGCACCCCGAGCGGCTGCGGGTGATCGCCCGCTCCTCGACCGTCGGCTACCGGCCCGACGATCGCGATCTCGCCGAGATCGCCCGCCGCCTCGACGTCGACTACGTGCTCGAGGGGTCGGTGCAGCGAGAGGAGGCGCTCGCCCGCGTGCGCGTCGCCCTGGTGGAGACCGCGAGCGAGAGCGTGGTGTGGGGCGCCGCCTACGACCGTCCCCTGGGGTCGCTCATCGCCCTCGAGAGCGAGATCTCCGGCGACGTGGCGCGTGCGCTGGCCCTGGAGCTGGAGGTTCAGCCGCCGGGCACCCTCCTCTCGGAGGAGGGGCACAGGCTGATTCTCGAGGGCCGCTACTTTTTAGGCCGCCGGCAGGAAGAAGAGATGCGCAAGGCCGTCGACGCCTTCGAGCGGGCCGCAGGCCTCGACCCGGCGGCGGCGGCGGCGCACATCGGCCTGGCCCGGTCGTGGCTCTACCTCGGGCTCCACGACTTCGCCTCTCGAGACGAGGTGCGCGAGCGGGCGGGCGGCGCGGCGCAGCGGGCTGTGGAGCTAGACCCCGGCTCGGCCGAGGCCCACGTCATGCTGGCTGCGGTGCGCTACTTCTTCGAGTGGCGCTTTGAGGAGGCCGCGGCGTCGCTCGAGCGGGCCCTGGCGCTCAACCCCAGCGCTTCGCCGAGCCATCTCTTCGCCGCCAGCTTCCACGCCGCCCGCGGCGATCGGAACGAGGCCCGCGCCGCAACCCGCCGGGCCCTCGACCTCGACCCTCTCTCGCCGGCAACCCACGCCGAGGGGTGCTGGCACCTCTTCGTGGCCGGCGAGGCGGAGGAAGCCCTCGCCAGCTGCCGGCGGAGCCTCGAGCTCGACGGCGATTTCCTCGAGGCCTGGGACGTTCTCAAGTGGATCCACATCGTTCAGGGCGCCGAGCCCGAGGCGATCGAGGCTTTTCTCAAGGTCGTTCAGCTCGAGCAGATCCACGCCGTGGAGGTCGAGTCGCTGCGCGCCGTCGCCGCCCAAGAAGGCCTCGAGGGCCTGCTGCGAGCCTCGCTTCTCGATCCTGCCGCCCGCCTCCGCGAAGTCGGCCAGTCGCCCTACAACCTGGCGCTGGACCACGCCATGCTCGAGGAGCCTGAGGCGGCCCTCGACTACCTGGAGCAGGCCTACGAGCAGCGGGA
>JBCCLG010000073.1:0-12254 GCA_039027015.1 Acidobacteriota bacterium
GGGCGGGGCCTCATCCTCGAAAGTCGTCTTCTCCGCGCGCTCGCCTTGGCGCTCGAGTGGGGGCGAGGCGTCGGGCGAGTCGGGGGGCGGGGGGTCGGCCGGCGGCGCCGGGGAGGCGAGGTTCACGTCCGAGATATCCATATCCGGGACGTCCAGCTCCTCCATGCCCTCCATCGACCATTCGATTTCCACCGACTCGTCGCTGGTGCGCGAGGTGTCGACGGCCGTGGCCTCGCCGAAGCCCGGCTCCACAATCTCCGACTCGTCGATCGAGCCCAGGCCGACGGCCGATGGCGCCAGGCCGGCTACCGAATCGTCGAGGTCGACCTCGAACTCGAACTCTTCATCCTCAGCGGCGGCCTCCTGACCCTGCAGGTCCGGGGCGCTCGGCTGGGCCTCGTCCGGCGGCATGACCTGAGTCTCGGGCACTTCGTCGTCGTCGAGATCGAGGGTGAAGACCTCCTCGTCGCCGCCGAAGCTCTGGACCGGCTCGTCGTAAAGGCTCGTGTGGGAGCCCATCTGAGAGTCATCGAGCTCGACGTCCGGCAGAGCCATCATGTCGGTCGCGGCCTCGTCGTCCACGACCTCGACCTCCGGCGCTCTCTCCGCGGCGGCGGCGCCGTCGTCGACCCGGAAGTCGTCCTCCAGCTCGATCTCGAGAGCGCCCTCCATGGGCTCGAAGCCCGGCTGAGGCGTTTTGAAGTCGGGCTCCGTCGACCAGGCGTCCCGCAAGGCGGGCCCGGCGGCTTCCGCGGCTCCGGTCTCGGCGGGCCCGACCTCCGGGGTCTGCTCGCTCTCCGCGGGCGCTACGGCGACGGACGGCGGCTCGGGGCCGACCTCTGGCTTCAGGACGCCGACCTCTTGACCGATCTCGGCAGCGCCCGGATTCAGCTCGACCGCCCGCTCCAGGACCTTGATCGCCGCGTCGGCGTGACCCCCTTCGTGCAGGGTGCCGAGGGCCAGGCGGATGAAATCGAGATTGTCGGGCGCAAACTCGATGGCCTTGCCGTAGACCGGAATGGTCTCCTCCACCGAACCGGCGGCCAGCATGACCTCCACCAGCTTCTGGTATTCCCTAAGGGCCTTGTCCGTCAGTCGCTGGCTCTCGTAGAGCTCGGCCAGCTTGAGGTGGTGGGAGGGGTTGTCCGGCTCGATCTCGGACATCCGCTGGTAGATGGTGATCGCCGAGGTCGCGTTTTCGTGCTTCTGGTAGTAGTCGGCCAGCACCTGGTACTGGCTGCGAGCCTCGTTGAGCAGACCCTGGCGGTGATAGAGCTCCGCCAAGCGCTCGTACACCGCCAGGGCGGTGGGATCGAGCTTGATGATCTTTTTGTAGATCGCGATGGCCTTGAGAAAAAAGCCGTCGCGCGTGTATTTCTCCGCGATCTGCGTGAAGAGCTTGACCGCCTCGTCGTATTTCTCGAGGCGCGCGTAGAGATCGCCCACCCGATTGAGGGTGTTGGTGTCGTTCGGGTTTTCCCGGAGAACCTTGCGATATTCCTTGATCGCCGCCTCGAGCTTGCCTTTGGCGACGTACTTCTCGGCGTTCTTGATGACTTTTTCGGTCTTGATGGCCATCAGCCGGTCCTCGCGAGGTGATCACCTGGGCGGCGGCCCGCCGCGCGGCGGGGGGTGCCGCGGTCGCGGGTCGGGACCACGGAGCGGAAGGTCAGCCGGTGCGCCTCGCACGGGCCGTGCCTTTCGAGAGCTTCGCGGTGTGCCGCCGATCCGTAGCCTTTGTTCTCGTCAAAGGCGTAGTGGGGGAAGCGTCGGTGCAATACTCTCATGGCCGCGTCCCGGGTGGTTTTGGCCAGGATCGACGCGCAGGCGACGGCGTAGCTGATCTGGTCGCCGCGCACCACCGAGAGCGTCCTCATGGGCGCTTCGAGGGCGACCGCATCGACCACGGCAACGCCGGGCCGCGGACGCAGCTTGGCGAGGGCCGTCACCATGGCGCGGCGGGTGGCCCTCAGGATGTTGATGCGGTCGATCTCCTGGGGAGCCACGTGAACGACGGCGTGCACGGGGTGAGCGCGGCGGACCGCCACGGCGAGCCGTTCCCGGCGCGCCGGCGGGACCTTCTTGCTGTCGTCGATTCCGGGGACGAGGGGGCCCTCACCGACCACCACCGCCGCGGCGGTGACAGGGCCGGCCAGACAGCCGCGCCCGGCTTCGTCGACGCCAGCGACGCGCCCGAAGCCGGTGTCGTGCAGCCTCTGCTCGAGGCTGCGCATCAGCCAAAGCCTGTAGGCCTCGGCGAAGACGTCACCCATGCTTGTCAAATCGTCTCCGGTGGCTGCGCGCTCGCCTCGAAACAGACGCCGGGCGGTCGGCCGGCCAGCCGCCCACTCGCTCAACCGAGGCCGCGCTGGGACGGGGTCCGCTTCATGAGCAGGACCCTTCGAATGCTGCGGCGCCGATCAAGCGTCGCGGCGCTCGGCGATTCGGGCCGCCTTGCCGCGCAGCTCGCGCAGGTAGTAGAGCTTGGCGCGCCGCACCTTACCGCGGCGCACCACCTCGATGCGGTCGAGGGTCGGCGAGTGCAGCGGGAAGACGCGCTCGACGCCGATGCCGCCGGACATCTTGCGGATGGTGAAGCTCTCGCGGGTGCCGCCGCCTTTGCGGGCGATCACGACGCCCTGGAAGATCTGAATACGCTCTTTCTTGCCCTCGACCACGCGCACGTGAACTTTGAGGGTGTCGCCGGGGCGGAAATCCGGCAGGTCCTCTTTAAGGTAAGGACGCTCGACTTTCAGTAGTTGGCTCATCGCTTTGATTCCTCGGGATCCGGCGCTTCCTCGAGACGATCCGGCAGACCCCTATTGCTTATTCCGGTACCTATCCTTCGCCCGGACGTTCGTTATTCGATCCGGGCGTCTCTTCCTCGATCCCGGCTACCGGAGCTTGATCGGGAAGACTTTCCCTTGATCCGGTATTTTTCGTGTTTTGAGGGGCGGGCCCGCGGGAGTCCGGCCCTCTATTATTTGAGATCTAGCCCGAGCCTTGCAAGCCTGCGGGAAGCTCCAAGTCGAGCTCCTCGGCCAGCTCGGCCAGGATGTCGAGGTCCGGGGCCTCAAGCCCCGCCGACCTCAAGAGGTCGGGCCGCTTGCGCAGCGTCGCCTCCAGCGATTTCTTGTTCCGCCACGCCTCGATCCGGGCGTGGTTGCCGGAAAGAAGAATCTCCGGCACGGCTCGACCCGCGATTTCGCGCGGGCGCGTGTAGTGCGGGAAGTCGAGCAGGCCCTCTCGAAAGCTATCGCGCTCCACGGAAGAGCCCAGGCCAACCACTCCCGGAACCTGACGCGAGATCGCCTCGATCAGCACCATCGCCGGCAGCTCGCCGCCCGAAAGCACGAAGTCGCCGATCGAGATTTCCTCGTCGATCGCTGCCTCGACCACCCGCTCATCGACTCCCTCGTAGCGCCCGCACACCAGCAGCATCCCTGAGCACTCCGCGAGCTCGCGCACCAGCGCCTCATCGAGGCGACGTCCCTGGGGCGAGAGGAGAATCCGCCGGGGCGGCGACTTCCGAAAACCCCCCGAGAGGGCCTCGATCGCGCTCAGCAGAGGCTGCGCGGTCAGCACCATGCCGCCGCCGCCGCCGTAGGGCTCATCATCGACGCTGCGATGGCGATCCTCGGTGTGCTCGCGCAGATCCTCGACCTCGACGCGCAGCAAACCCTCGTCGATCGCGCGGCCCACCAGGCTGGTGGACAAAAAGGGCTCGAAGAGCTCGGGAAAAAGGGTCAGGACGGCGACGTGCACGACTCGAGGAGTCCTTGGGGTAAGTCGACTTCGATCAGGCCGGCCTCGGGGTCTACCCGGCCGAGAAAAGCATCGACGAAGGGGATGAGCGCCAGGCCCCGGGCGGTTTGAACCGCCAGCAGATGGCCGCCGCCGTCCTCCACCACCTCGACCACCGGGCCGAGATCGCCGGCCTCGCGATCGCTCACGCGGCAGCCGGTGAGCTGGTGGAAGTAATAAAAGCCCTCCGGGGCCGTCGGCACCTCGGATTCGTCGATCTCGAGGGTGGCGCCGGCCAGCGCTTCGGCAGCGTCCCGATCGGCGACGCCCGCAAAGCGGACGAGCAGGACGCCGCGGTCGGCGCGACAGGTGCGGATGCACAGGGCTTTAGGCAGGACGGCGCCGAGTGCGCCAGAGGCCTTTGCGACGCGCGGGCGCCTCAAGGCGAATTCGCGGCCGACGCCGAAGCGGCCCTCGACGTCGCTCCAGACCTCGACCTTGACCTCACCGCGGATGCCGTGGGCGCGCAGGATGCGCCCCACCGCGATGCCGCCGCCGTCGCCCGGACCGCTCGATGGCTCGGAGCGTCGTCTACTGCTCGGCGATCTCGAGCTCATAGCGCCGATCGTCCAGGTCGCCCCGGACGTCGAGAAAGGCGCGAAGAGCGCGGGCCGTCCGGCCCTGACGGCCGATGACCTTGCCCAGATCGTCGTAGGCCACGCGGGCCGTGTAGACGCGATCGCCCGAACCGTCGGTAGCCTCTTCGAGCACAACGTCCTCCGGCTCGTCGACGATCCAGCCGATCAGCCGAACCATGGCCTCGCCGAGCTTGAGGGCCTCGTCTTCGAGGGGCTCTTCACGCTCTGCCACGGATCAGCCTTCCTTCTCTTCGGTTTCTTCCGCCTGCTCGGCGGCGGGCTGCTCGGAGGCGGCCTCGGCGGTTTCCTCAGCCGCGGCCTCGGCAACAGCCGTCTCTTCGGCGGCTGCGGCCTCCTCAGCGGCGGGAGCGGCGGCCTCCTCAGCGGCGGGAGCGGCGGGCTCCTCAGCGGCGGGAGCGGCGGCCTCGGCGCGGCGCGCCTTGGCGACCAGGCGCTTCACGGTGTCCGAAGGCTGGGCGCCGCGGGACACCCAATGATCGACGCGCTCGAGGTTGAGCTCGATCATGGAAGGCTGCTTGCGCGGGTCGTAGAAGCCGATTTCATCGAGCGCCGAGCTGAGCGGCGTCCGGCGGCTGTCGGAGACGACGACCCGGTAAAATGGGCGATGGCGGCTGCCCATGCGGCGAAGCCGAATCTTCAACATAGCGATTCCTCCGTCTAACTGCGGGGCCGAGTTCGAGGGTGGTGGTCCGCGGCGCTCTCGAGGATGGATCGAGGGGCGAGCGTGGTGTTCGACTCGGCTTGGGGTCGAAGCAGAATTTGTGAATCTGGCGGGTTTGTGAGTCGAGCGAAAGTCGTGAGGCGAATCGGGCCGCGGCTGGAGCGCGCCGCTCGGCGCCCGATGCGCGGGCTGCCCGCTGGGGGCGAGCCCTTTTCTTCTGAGCCTCAGCCTGCGAGGCCGCGCCGGTGCACCAGCCGTTTCTCGAAAAATCGGCAGTCAGGGACGGGAAGCCGTCGAGGCGACGGGAAATTCTGATGGCAGGCGCGCCGAGCGCCGGATGGTAGCAGGCGCTCTTCTCTTTGGCTAGCCCGCGTCCCTCGAGAGGGCGCGGGCCCGCGCCGCGCCTCGATCAGCGCCCGAGCGGACCCAAGCCGCTGCCGCCGAGAGGCCCCAGGCCGCCCCCTCCACCGGCACCGGGGCCGCCGCCAGCTCCCAGGGATTTGCGCAGCCACTTGCCCTGTGCGCCCTTCATCATCTTGCGCATGGTTTTGTACTGCTTGAGCAGGCGGTTGATGTCCTGCACCTTGGTGCCGGAGCCGCGGGCGATGCGGCGCTTGCGGCTGGCGTTCAGCAGCTTCGGCAGGCGGCGCTCCCTCGGCGTCATGGAGTTGATCATGGCCTCGACGCGCCGCAGCTCTTTCTCGTCGACCTGGGCACCGGCCAGGCCCTTGAGCGGGCCGACTTTGGGCATCAGCTCCAGGAGCTGGGAGATCGGCCCGAGGCGCTGGATCTGCCGCAGCTGATCGCGGAGATCTTCGAGGGTGAACTCCTTGGACACCATGCGCCGGGCCAGGCGCTCGGTCTCGTCGCGGTCGAGGCCTTCCTCGGCCTTTTCGATCAGCGAGAGCACGTCGCCCATGCCCAGGATGCGCGACGCCATGCGATGGGGATGGAAGAGGTCCAGATCCTCGAGCTTCTCGCCCGTGCCCAAATACCTCAGGGGCACCTGCGCTACGGTGCGGATCGACAGGGCCGCGCCGCCGCGCGTGTCGCCGTCCATCTTGGTCAGAACGACGCCCGTGAGGTCGAGCGCCTGGCCGAAGGCCTGGGCGCTGCGCACGGCGTCTTGGCCGGTCATCGAATCGGCGACGAAGAGCAGTTCGGCCGGCTCGACGATGGACACCAGCTGCTTCAGCTCGGCCATCAGCGAATCGTCGATGTGCAGACGCCCCGCCGAGTCGACGATCACGACGTCGTGGCCGTGCTCCTTGGCGTAACGCCGGCTGCGGCGGCCGAGGGAGAGGACGTCCTCGCCGGGATTGGGCTTGAGCACCGGCGCCTCCACCTGGGCGGCTACCTGGGAGAGCTGCTCGACCGCGGCGGCGCGCTGGAGATCGGCCGCCACCAGCAGAGGATGTTTGCCCTGCTTGCGCAGGCGCAGGGCGAGCTTGCCGGAGGTGGTGGTCTTACCCGAGCCCTGCAGGCCGCACATCATGATGACCGCGGGCGACCCTTGAGTTTTGACCTCCTGACCGTCTTCGCCGAGCAGCTCGATCAGCTCGTCGCGCACGATCTTGATCACCTGCTGATCCGGCGTCAGGCTGACCAGCACCTGCTCGCCGATGGCCCGCTCGCGGATGCGGTCGACGAAGGAGCGCACCACGCGGATATTGACGTCGGCCTCCAAGAGGGCGAGGCGGATCTCGCGCAGCGCCAGGTCGAGCACCTCCTTGGTGACTCGGCCTTCTCCCTTGAGCCTGCGGAAGACTCCCTGCAGCTTGTCCTGCAAACCGTCGAACATCGAAACCTCCGAGATGGTCTGGTCGGGTCGGGGGACCGGCGCGTCGACGCCGCCGGCTCGCGATCCTACGCTCAAGGCGCGCGGCTGGCCAAGTCCCCCGACAGCCGCCGTTGCCGGCCGCCGAGCTCCCGCGGCGCGAAGAAGGCGGCTTAGACGAACGCCGCTTATAGTTTAGGATCGGCCGAAAACCAACCGAAGAGGAGTCCCCCCATGATGCGGATTTTGACGCTGATGATGGTCCTTTTGCTGATCACGCCGCTCGCCGGCTGCTATGGCGCAGGCGATGACGCGAGTTCCCAGCAGGCCCCCGAGCCGGACGCCGAGACCGAGGTCGAGGGCGACGGCGAAGCCGCCGACCCATACGCCAGCCCGGCAGCCTCAGAAGGCGCCGAGGACAGCGGCGACGGAGAGGGCGCAGACGAAGGCGGCGGTGAAGAAGCCGGCGGTGAAGAGGGCGCCGTTGAAGAAAGCGCGGGCGAGAGCGGCGGCGAGGAGAGCGGCGGCGAAGGCTGAGCCCCCGCACCTCCAGCCACCCCCGTGCCCGACCCGTGCGCGGACGCGCCCTTCCAGGTGGGGCGCGCCGCGCTCGGCCCCGCGGGCCGCGGGCCGCGGGCGACCTTCCCGCTTTCTTGATCGACTTTTTTTCTCACCCGTGACCCCCTGATTTACGCTCTCTTTCGAGATCTACCTCCCGAGATCCACTCTCCGAGATCCACCGTGAAGAACGCCAAAATTGTCGCCACCGTCGGGCCCGCCAGCCACGACGAGAAAACCCTCCGCGCCCTGATCGAGGAGGGGATGAACGTCGTGCGCCTCAACCTCTCGCACGGCGATCACGAAAGCCATCGCCAGGTGATGCGCACCATCCGACGGCTGAACAACGAGCTGGGCCGCTTCGTGCCGGTCATCTTCGATCTCATGGGCCCGCGCTACCGACTCGGAGAAATCCCCGACGGCCCCATCACCCTCAAGAAGGGTCAGGAGGTCACCCTGGGCGACGGCGAGGTGGATCTGCCCGTGGAAGATCCCGCCTTTCTCGACCACCTGAAGCCTGGCGAGCGCCTGCTGATCGACAACGGCCTTCTGGAGCTGCGGATCACCGGCAGAGGCGCCGGCACCATCCAGGCCGTGGTTGAGCACGGCGGACCGGTTTCCACCCGCAAAGGCCTCAACCTTCCGGATTCCGACCTGCCCTTCACCATCTCCAAGAAGGACTGCGACGACATCGCCTTCGCCATCCGCGAGGGCGCCGACTACGTGGCCGTCAGCTTTGTGGGCGGCCCTCAGGATTTGGAGGCGATCCGCAAGGTGATGGCCCAGAACGACGGCCTGATCCCGCTGATCGCCAAGATCGAACGCGCCAAGGTGATCGATCAGCTCGAGGAAACCGTGCGTAGCTCGGACGCGGTGATGGTGGCGCGCGGCGACCTCGGGGTTGAGGTGCCGATCCACGAGGTTCCGGTGCTGCAGAAGAAGCTGATCGATATCGGCCGCCAGTGGGGCAAACCGGTGATCGTAGCGACCCAGATGCTGGAATCCATGATGACCCAGCCGCGCCCCACCCGCGCCGAGGCCTCGGACGTGGCCAATGCGGTTTTCGACGGCGCCGATGCTCTGATGCTCTCGGGCGAAACGGCGGCCGGCAAATTCCCCGTGGAGGTGGTGCGCACCATGGCGCGCATGATCCGCGAGGCCGAGATTTACAAGCCGCCGCGCGCCTTTAGGCTCAAGTCGGCGGGCGCTCGCCACCTCGAGCCCCTGGAGTCCGAGCGCGCCTACTTGAGCCGCAGGGATATCCACCTGGAGATCCCCGAAGTGATCTCTTCGTCCGCCGTGCACGCAGCCGGCGAGCTCGAGATGCGGCAGATCGTCGCTTTCTCACAGGGCGGCTTCACGGCGCGCATGATCGCCCGCTACCGGCCGTCGACGCCGCTGCTGGTTTTTACCCGCAACGTGGAGGTCGCTCGGCGAGTGCAGCTCGTGTGGGGAGCCCGCCCGGTGCTCATGGACTACCAGGTCAATCACCACGATGAGGTGGTGGAGGTCGTCGACCGGGTGCTCGTCGAGCGGGGCCTCGCCCATTCGGGGGACACGATTCTGATTCTGATGGGCGACCCGATCGGTCAGCGCCCGCTCACCAACCTGATGAGAGTCCACCGCGTGCGATCCTAACGATCCTTCAAAAGGTCTCGAAGGGACCGTCGCGTTAGCGCACTAACAGCCCCGCTTCGGCGGGGCTTTTTTCATAAGAACGGATTTTCAGCGCTGGCTGGAGGGGAGCCGCTGCGCCGCGACGGGGGCGTGAGACAAAAAAATAAAACCTTGAGGACATCGTGAGACTTCCGTGAGATTTGATCAGCACACTGTATTCGTTGCGTCGAACGGCGCCCTTCTATCTCTTTAGCAAGCCACCAAATACTCAGGACAACGATTTTCAAGGACACGTGCATACCATGCGTACCCGTACTCTTCTCTCCGTACTCGCCTTGTCCCTCCTCGCGCTTCCGGCTTTTGCCGTCGAAGTCGAGGTGGTCATCGAAAACGTGACGCCCCAGGCGGGCGTCTGGCTGACCCCGGTGTGGGTTGGCTTCCACGACGGCAACTTCGACCTCTACAACCGCGGCGAATCCCTCGACGGCTTCCCCGGCATGGAAGCTCTGGTCGAGGACGGAGCCAACGGCGGCGTCAATGATGACTTCGCGGTGCGCTTCCCCACCGGCGTTCAGGGCACCCTCTTCGGTCCGTCCGCTCCGCCGATCATGGGCGGGCAAACGACGGTCGCGCGCTTCGACATCGCGCCGGGCGCCAACACCTACTTCTCCTACGCCTCGATGGTCATCCCCTCCAACGACGCGTTCGTGGCCAACGGCAACCCCCTGACCTTCCCCGTCTTCAACCCCGCGGGCCAGTTCACCCCGGTCGAGTTCTACATCACCGGCGGCCGGGTTCTCGACGGCGGCACCGAGGTCAACGACGAAGCCGAGAACTCCACCGCGGCTTTGGGCCAGTCCTCCCCCAACACCGGCGTCGACGAGAACGGCGTTGTCACCGAGCACCCCGGCTTCAACCGCGGCGGTCGCGTTCTTCAGGATCGCCCCGACGGTGACTTCATTCTTCCCGGCTACGTGATCGCCAAGGTCACCGTCCGCCTGGCGCCCTCGACCGACGTGTCCTTCGGCGCCGACGGCGCCCAGCAGGTTCCTGCCAACGCCAGCGCCGCCATCGCGGCCTGCTCCGCGGCGCTGAACTCCGATCGCTCCGAGGTCTCCTTCACCTGCGAGCACAATCTCACCAATCCCGTCGTGGTCGCCCACGTGCACAGCGGCGCCCCCGGTGTCAACGGCCCGGTGATCTTCCCGTTCGCCGACCCGACCGCCAACCCGATCACCGAGACCTTCGCGATCACCGCTGATCAGGTCGCCTCCTTCCTCGACAGCGGCTACTACGTCAACATCCACACCGACGTCTTTCCCGACGGCGAGATCCGCGGCCAGGTCAGCGGCTGCTTCGCTGGCCCCGAAAGCCTGTGCCTCAACGGCGACCGCTTCCAGGTGAGCGCGACCTTCGAGGACTTCGAAGGCAACGTGGGCGCCGCCCAGTCGGCCGGCAACACCGGTGACTCCGGCTTCTTCACCTTCTTCGGCCCGGACAACATCGAGCTGGACGTCAAGGTCCTCGACGCCTGCGAGGCCCAGACCCCTCGCTTCTGGGTGTTCACCGCCGGCACCACCAACGTCGGTGTGGAGATGACCGTCACCGACACCGAGACCGGCACTACCAACACCTACAGCAACGCGCTGGGCCAGAACTTCCAGCCGATCCTGGACACCGACGCGTTCGCGACCTGCCCGTGATCCGCGTCGCCAACTAACTCCATCTTCTCGAGAATCCTCGAAGCCAGACCCCGGCATTCGCCGGAATCTCCTCCTGGGGAAGCGGTTGTCCTCCGCTTCCCTCTTTTTTTCTCTTCTCCCGCAGGCTCTCCCGGAACGCCCCTCCCCCCTCATGGGCGGCCTCAAGAACCTGCCTCTCTCGCGCCACGGCTCTTCCCAGTTCAAGGCACCCTTTCACGGCGCTCGCCGGCTCGACCGGCAGATCGCCCAAGAGCTCACTCCTCTCCGGACGCCACGCCATGCCGCCCTCCTTCTCGCCCATGACCTCCCTCGGCAGAGTCTTTAGAAAAGGTAGAGTCGCGCGAACGACGGAGGAGATCGTGGACTCTCGACGCATTTTGGTTATTGAAGATGAAACCGAGCTGGCTCAGCTCGTGGACCTTCACCTGCGCGACTGGGGCGCCGAGGTCACCGTGGTGCACGACGGCGGCGCCGGCCTCGAGCAGGCCACCAGCGGCGAATACGACTTCATCGTCCTCGACTGGATGCTGCCCGGCATCGACGGCCTGACCATCCTGCAGCACGTCCGGCAGCTTCACCCCTCGATTCCGGTACTGATGCTCACCGCCAGAACGTCCGAGATCGATCGCGTGCTGGGCCTCGAGGTGGGCGCCGATGACTACCTCACGAAGCCCTTTAGCCCTCGGGAGCTGGTCGCCCGGGTCAAGGCGATTTTTCGCCGGACCAGCGCCCTGCGCGCCAGCAAAGAAAAAGAGAGCGCGGACGAGGCCGAGGCCGTGCACCAGGCGGGCGCTCTCAGGGTCGACCCCGCGAAGCGCGAGGCCACCCTCTCGGGCAGGCCCCTGGTTTTGACCGCCAAGGAATTCGATCTCCTGGCGCAGTTCGCCAGCCATCCCGGGCGCGTCTACACCCGCGCCGAGCTTCTCGACCTGGTGTGGGGCTACGGCCACGACGGCTACGAGCACACCGTCAATTCGCATATCAACCGGCTGCGCTCCAAGCTCGAGGACGACCCCGGCGACCCGCAGTACATCCTCACCGTCTGGGGCGTCGGCTACAAACTGGCCCTGCCGGCCTGAGCCCACCGCTGTGTCTCTGCTCCCCCGATCTCTGCACGTTCGCTTGGCCAGCGGCCTCTTCCTGCTGCTGCTCCTGACGGGCGCCGTCAACCTGGCGTCCACCCTGGTTACGACGCGCCTCTACATGAACGAGGTCTCCCAGACCATGAACCTCCGCCTGGCGGAGAACATCGCGTCGATGAAGCAGGATCGCCTGGTGTCCGAGGACGGCACCCTCGAGCGCGAAGGCGTCGAGCAGCTGCTCCACTGGATGATGGTGGTCAACCCCGGCCCCCACTTCTACATTCTGGATCTGCGCGGCCGAATTCTGACCTACGACCCGAGCGCCGGCGAACCGCAGACGACCATGGTCTCGCTCGCGCCGATCCGCGAATTTCTCGACCGGCTCGAGGCTCGAGGAGAAGCGCCCCGAGAGCCGATCTTCGGCGATGATCCGCGCGAGCCGGACAGCCGGAA
>JBCCLG010000074.1:0-12235 GCA_039027015.1 Acidobacteriota bacterium
AAGCCGTGAGCGCGACGCCGAGCGGCTCGGACAACCCCGCGGTGCTCATCCTCGGTGCCGGCATGGCGGGCCTGGGGGCCGCCCATCGGCTGCGGGAAGAGGGCGCCTCGTCGCTGATCTTCGACAAGAAGCCCTTCGCCGGCGGTCACGCGGCGTCTTTTCAGCACGGCTCCTTTCTGTTCGACGACGGTCCCCACGTTTCTTTCACCTCAGACCCCCGCATCCGCGAGATCTTCGAGAAAAGCCTGGGGGGCAGCTTCGAGAGGCTGCAGACCCGAGTTGACAACTACTGGCGCGGCCATTTCTTGAAGCACCCCGCGCCGTGCAACCTCCACGGCCTGCCCACCGACCTCATCGTGCGCATCGTGGAGGATTTTGTGGTGGCCGAGCGCGAGCGCAGGCCGTCCGCGGCGCGCAACTATGGCGACTGGCTGCGCGCCACCTACGGCGATACCTTCGCCGACGCCTTTCCGGCGGTCTACGGCAAGAAGTACCACACCGCCTCCGCCGAGCAGATGACCACCGACTGGCTCGGGCCGCGCCTCTACCGGCCGAGCCTCGAGGAGGTGCTGCGCGGCGCGCTGGAGAAAAAGACCCCAGACGTGCACTACGTCGACCGCTTCAGATACCCCACCCACGGCGGCTTTGTGGCCTTCCTGCGCGGCCTGATCGACGACTCGGCTTTGGCCCTCGGCCAGGAGGTCGAGAGCGTGGATCCGAGCGAGCGAAGACTGCGCTTCACCGACGGTCGCGAGCGGAGCTACCGGCACCTGATCTCCTCGCTGCCGCTGCCGGTGCTCATCGATCGTCTCGCTGGCGCCGTGCCCGAACCGGTGCGCCGGGCCGCGGCGCGCCTGGCGTGCACCGAGTGCATTTTGGTCAACCTCGGAATCGATCGGGAAGACGCCGCCACCGGCCACTGGACCTACTTCTACGACGAGGACATCTCCTTTGCCCGCCTGAGCGCACCGCACCTGCTCTCGCCCAACACCGTGCCGCCGGGCGCCTCGAGCCTGCAGGCCGAGGTCTACTATTCGGCCAAATATCGGCCGCGGACCCTCTCCCCCGAAGAGCACATCGAGCCGGTGGTGCGCGATCTCGTGCGCTGCGGCGTGCTGCGCGAGGACGACCGACTCCTGCACCGCAGCGCCAGCCTGGTGCCGTTCGCCAACATCATTTTCGACCACGGCCGACCGGCCGCCCTCGAGACCGTGCTCGGATATCTCGAAGAGGTCGGAATCGAGAGCTGCGGCCGCTACGGCCGCTGGGGCTATCACTGGACCGACGAATCGTTCCAGAGCGGTGAGATCGCCGCGCAGAATCTGCTCGACCGAGGCAGCCTCTTTTAAGGGCTGTAGAGCCCGTCTCGTCTATCCCTCGGCCCCCTCCGGCTCGCCGGGAGAGGGGCGGCGATCGCTGAGGAGGGGAGAAGGCGGGGGCGGCAGCTCCTCGCGCAGGCCCTGGAGCACGCCGCGCCCCTTGGCGACGGCGGCGGCCTGGTTGCCCTTGGGCAGCTCGCGCAGGAAGGCGTAAGGCAGGGCCAAAACGGTGACCGCCAAAAAGTTTAGCCACTGGAGCGGGCCGGCGTAGCGCCGCACGAAGAGGCTGTTGGCCCGGCCCGTGTAGAAGGTCCGCCTGGCCTGGTAGGCGCCCGCGGTGCGCGACACCATGTGCCACAGCACCGCGCGGTGGGCGTAGCGGCAGCTGTAGCCGAGCTTCTTCATGCGCATGCACCAGTCGGCGTCCTCCACGGCGAGGGTGAAGACCGTGTCGAAGAGCCCGACCTCCTGCACCGCCGAGCGGCGCATCAGCATGGCGCAGCCGTTGACGTAGCCGACCTCGGCGTCGGCGTCGAACTGACCGCGATCGACCCTTCCCATGCCGCGCTCCCGGGTCACCGTCTCGCGAAAGCAGATCCTTCCGCCGGCCGACCACAGCCGGTCACGCTCGCCGTGGTAAAACGCCTTGGGGCCGACGCAGCCGACGGCGGGATCGCTTTCGGCCACGGCGACCATCTCGCCGAGCATGTTGGGATCGACCTCGATGTCGTTGTTGAGCAGCAGCAGATAGTCGTAGTCGCCCGCAAGGCCGGTCTCGAGCCCGAGATTGATGCCGTGGGTAGGCCCCCTATTGGTTTCGGCGCGCACCTGGTGGACCTGCGGAAAAGCTCGCGCCACGGCCTCGCTCGAGCCGTCGGTGGAGCCGTTGTCGACGTGCACGAGATCGAAGCTCGGGTAGCTCATGGCGCTCAGGCTGGCGAGAGCGGTGAGCGTTAGGTCGCGGCCGTTGTAGTTGAGCACCAGGCAGGCGACGCGGGGCGAAGAGGTCATGGTGGCGCTTACTTTAAGCGCCCGAGTCGCCAGGATCGCGCCGGGAGCTCGGGCCGCGGAAAAATTCCTGAAATTCGGCGCCGAATCGCCAGGCGCTCGCCAGAACGGCGAGCGCGCCGGCGAGCAGCGAGAGCGCCAAGCGCAGCGACTCATCAGCCCCCGCCAGGACGAAGGCGGCGGCAAAGAGGGGCACAGGCGCCAGGTAGACGAAGAGCAGCTGACGCCCGAGCGCTCTAAAGCCCTCGGGCGACACGCGATAGACCGCCCAGGCGATGACCGCGCTGCCCAAGGGCAGCAGGTTGATCCACGCCATGCCCGCGGGTCCCAAAACTCCGGTGAGGAGGTAGCCGCCGCCGCCGTAGGCCAGCACCGTCAGCAGGCTGGCGGCGATCCACAGCCGGTCCCAGTGCAGGGCCTTCATCATCTCGCCGCCGAGGCGGGTGAACGGGTCGACCAGCGGCGCGAAGGCCAGAATGCGCAAATAGGTCGGCGCGCCCGACCACTGCCCGCCGCCCACCAGCAGGACCACCCGATCGGCGTTGAGAAAGAGGAAGAACGCCGCTGGAACCTCGAAGATCAGAATGAAGAGGGTCGAGAGCGAGTAGGCGCGAAAAGTCTCGCGGGAGCGCACCCCAAAGCGCAGCAGCGCGGGGTAGAAGGCCCGGGTGATGGCCGGCAGAAGAATCTGCCCGGCGGCCATCGTCGCCCACTCGAAGGCAAAGGAGTAATTTCCCACGTCTTCGAACGGAAAGCGCAGCCCCAAAACCAGCGGATCGATCCAGCGGATCAGGATCGCCAGGAACCAGATGATCGCCAGGGGAGAGCTCTCGATCAGCAGGCGCCTCATGCCCTCGGGGGCAAACGACAGCGGAATTTCGCGCCACACCCGCAGCCACAGGATGGCGGCGTAGATCCCGGTAGCCGCGGTGTGGCCGATCGCCAGGCTGAAGACCCCGAAGCCTTGGGTGGCCAGGCCGCAGGCGGTGGCCACGAAGACCAGGTTGCGCAGCAGCTCCGGGCCGACCGCGCGCCCCACCTGGAGCTCCCCCTCGAGGTAGATGCGCGGCACGGTGGCCAAACCCTCGAGCAGCATGAAGAGGGCCATCAGGCGCAGCACGGAGACGGTGTGCTCGTGGCTGCCCGCGTAGAGCAGCGGACCGAGCGGCGCCGCCAGGCACGCCATGGCGAAGAGAAAGCCGCCCCAAAGGCCCTCTAGGGCCAGCAGATTGCCGTAGGGGCGCGGCTCGGTGCGCAGCACGTGGTAGCCGAGGCCGAGATCGCGCACCGCCCCGAGCAGCAGAAAGACCACGCTCGCCCACTGGAAGAGTCCCCAATCCTCGGGCGGGATGTAGCGGCGCAGCACCAGCTGGGCGCCGAGGGTCGAGAGCACGCGCACGCCCTGGGAGAGGGCGGCGGCTCCCGAGGAGCGCAGGAATCGGCTCGCCGTGTGCTGGGGACTCACCCCCGGAGCTTACCCGCACCGCGGGCCTTCAGCCGTCGGCGGCGGCCCGGCGCTTTGCCGACGCCCGCAGCGCCCCCAGGGCCCACGGCGCGAAGCCGACGAGGAATAAGACCAGCAGACCCCAGGAGAACCCTCCGTAGCGCACCTCGAAGGTCGGCTCCTCGAGGTGCAGCGCGAAGAGCCCGAGCTGCAGCAGCAGCGCGCCGTAAAGCAGAATCCGGTGACGCAGGAGCGGCACCAGAAGGAGCATCTGCCAGTAGTAGCAGGTGGTGAGCACCAGGGTGAAAACCGCTCCGATACCGAGCGCCCCCGCCCGCGCCAGGTCGAGGCGCCAGGCGGCCGCGGCCAAGAAGAGCAGCAGCGCGATCTTGACCGAGGCGAGGAGGGCCGCCTTCTGCTCCTTCCGCTGGCTCATATGGGCCTTCCAGTCCAGCCAAGGCTCCGGCTGAGAGCGCGAGACCAGGCGACCCTCGAAGGTGGCCGCGTCGTAGAGCACGACGTTCTCGAGCCCGACGTTGTTGGTCAGCCAGGTTTCGCGATGCAGAGTGATGGACTGGGCGAACTCGCTCCAGGCCCCGGGGCCGCGCCCCGTCAGGCTGCCGGCGAGCGCGGCCACCGCCAGGGCCAGGGCGAAACCTACGGCCAGATCCAGAATCCAGCGCGGCCGCTCCCGCCTCAGGAGAGCGCGCAGCGCCACAATGCCGGGGCCAAAAAGAAAGAGTACGGGGAAAATGCGCACCGCGGTGGCGTACCCGAGGAGCGCTCCGGCCCAGCGATAGCGACCTTTCTCGAGCATGCAGAGGGCGACGCCCACCGCCACCAGCCAGTCTTCGCGCAAAAAGGCGCCGCCTACCCAATAGTAGCGACCGGCGTAGTTGAGGCCGAAAAGCACCGCCGACAGGCAGGCGACCCGGCTGCCGAAGGTGCGCAGGAGAAAGGCGAAGAGGATGAGCAGCAGGAAGCCATCGAGGAGAGCCAAGGCCTTGAGCGCCTGGGCGTCGAGGGCCGGCCAGCGCGCGAAGAGCCGGGCCACGAACGTCCAGCTGGGGGGCGGATTGAAGCCGTGGTCCCTGCGGATGCTCGCCAGATAGTCGAGGTTGTTCACCTCGAGAAAATGGCGGTGATCGCGCACGAAGGCGTCCCAGCGCTTTTGCGAAAAGCGCGACACCACCTCATGGCGATGCTCGAGGGTGGCGGGCGCGCCCGATCTCACCACTTCGTTGGTGCGCAGATCGCGGATATAAGGCTGCAGCCTCTGCCGCGGAGCCACCGCCAGCTGGGCCTCGAGGCTCGCCGAATACAGACCGTCGTAGCCCAACTCGGGGAAATATTTGGCCCCCAGGGCGTAGTGGAAGTGCTCCCAATAGTGGACCGCAACCCGGCCGTGGAAGGCGCCGAAGTTGAGATAAGCCCCCGCCGCGAGGGCCGCCGCCATCGAGAGAGCCGCGCCCGCTTTGCCGATCGGGCGCGGGGCCTCGAGCTCGCGCACCAGCATGAGAGCCAGGGCGGCGAGGACGAGAAAGATCTTGACCTCGATCTCGGCCCGCTCTTCGGCCGGGAAGCCCGGGACGGGGAAATAGAACGCCGCCGCCACCAGCAGGAGCGCGCAGGTCGCCAGGATCCGGCGCGCGATCCGACGCTTTCCGAAGTCGAGTCCCGGGATCCTCAAATCGGCAAATTCGCTGGACACCGCCATGATGGACGAGAGGGTACCGGATTCAGCGCATCTTCATACCGACTTCTCGCTCGCTCCCTAACGTGCCGCGGCGTGCAGCTGTGCACGGCAGGCGCGATCGTGTACGGTTCTCTTTGGTAGCAGCCGAATCGATTCTAGAAACGATCCGGCGACGGCCGCGAGACGAGAGCGAGGGGGTCGATCCTTGGAGACATTGGTGCTGAACGCTCTTTACCAGCCGGTGGCCCGAGTGTCGTGGCAGCAGGCTTTCAGGCTGATCTTCAGCGGCCGCTGCGAGGTGGTCGAGAATTACGAGGGGCGCGTGGTGCGCTCGGCCTATGAGTCGTGGCCGGTACCCTCGATCGTGCGCTTCTTGCGCAAGGCGGCCCGGGCGCCGTTCAGGCGCAAAGTCGTCTTCAGCAGGCGCAACGTGTACCTGCGCGATCGCGGTCGCTGCCAGTACTGCGGATGCGGGGTCAGCTCCAACCGCCTCGAGTTCGAGCACGTGGTGCCCAAGGCCCAGGGAGGCCGCACCAGCTGGGACAACATCGTGGTCGCCTGCATGGAGTGCAATCAGCGCAAGGGCAACCGCACTCCCGAACAGGCCGGCATGAGGCTGCTCTCGACGCCCAAGCGGCCGTCATCGGTGGCCTTCAAGGTCCCCACCGGCCTGGTGTGGCAGGAGGGCATGCCGACCTCGTGGCGCGACTATCTGCGCTCCGTGCGCTATTGGAACGTCAGCCTCGAGCACGACTAGCCCGCGGGAATCCGCGCTGGACGCCCGGCTGGAGTCGTCCTCTCGGCGTTTCGGCCCTCAAGCCGCGAAATGGGTGGCGCGGCCTGGCGCGGGCTGGCATCATGGGCTTCTTAGAGCGTGGCGTCGCGGATCTCTCCGCCAGCTGTCGCTCTCTGCAATAGAGAGGGGCGCTCCAGCCAGCCTCCGCGCGGCGAGAGTTCCCCCCATCCACTGTTTTGGTTCTACACGCATAGCTAGCTAGACAGATAGATCGGGCGACGCCCGCAGCCTTCCTGCCCTTCGCTCCAGGGAAGGTGCGCGCGGCGGCGGCGGCGGCATCTGCTTCTGCATCCGCGAGCGCGGCTCAAAAGGCCGCGCTGCGTCCCTTCTCCGCCTCGCCAAACCTCGAGAGGTCTTCGAATGATTCGAGCCGCGCGACTCGCGAGCGTCCTTTTTGGGTTCACCCTTGCCCCGGCGCTCCAGGCCGAGGTCCTGGGCGGCCTCGTAAAAACCTCCGGGGGTGTGCCGATCGAGCACGCCCGCATCGAGCGCGTGCAGTCCGAGACGGTGGTCTTCACCGACACCCAGGGACGCTTCTCCCTGGAATGTCCTCCGCCGTGTCTGCTGCTGATCACCCACCCGCGCTTCACGGAGCAGCTGGTCGAGCAGCGGGAGGCGCCGCAAGCCCCCCTCGAGGTCACCCTCGAGGCCAAGCAGGCGGTCTATGAACGCATCGACGTCACGGCCTCGCGCAGCGTCGGCGAGACCTTCGTCGCCGAGACGGTGGCGTCCACCGAGATCCGCGCCGACGAGCGCGCCGCGCCGCCGGCGACTCTGACCGAGCTGGTGGAGGGCGTCGCCGGTGTGGCGGAAAACGGCCAGCCCGGCCTCTTCCAGGTCTACTCGATCCGCGGCGTCTCGCGCCACCGGGTGCTCACCCTGGTTTCGGGCATGACGATCACCGGCGAACGCCGCGCCGGCGTGGCCACCTCGTTTATCGATCCGCTGCTGATGGGCGCGGTCGACGTGCTGCGCGGTCCGGCCTCGACCTACTACGGCTCGGGAGCGCTCGGCGGCGTGGTCCAGATCTTCCCCAAGCGCCAGACCGGCTGGTCGCTCGAGTCCGGCTGGGAAGAGTTTGGCGACCAGACCTACCTGAGCCTCGGCGGCGGCGGCGACGACTGGTCCTTCGGCGTCGTGCGGCGCGAGGCCGAGGACGACGAGGTCTCGGACGGCAGCCTGCAGAACACCCACTTCACCCAGTGGTCGGCCAGCTTCCAAAAATCCTGGCAGCGCGGCGACCTGATCTACGAGCTGACGGTGCTGCCCTCGGTGGGCGACGATATCGGCAAGCCCAACTCGGACTTCCCGAATAATCGGATCACCAACTACCCCAGCGAGGAGCACCTGCTGGTCAAGGCCGGAATCGCCTCGGCCAATGACTGGAGCGCCCACGTCTACTTTCACCCCAACACCCTCGAGACCGAGACCGTGCGGCCGCAAAACCGCATCAACCTCGTGGAGAACCAGGCTTTTGACCTGGGCGCCAACTTCCAGAAGGAATGGAACCTGGCGGATCGCTACGTGGTGCGCGGCGGCTTCGACTACTTCGGGCGTCGCGGCGTCAGCGCCGACGAGACCGAGACCAGCCTGCGCGACGGCTCGGTGACGCGCTTTCGCTCCCTGGACGACGGCGAGCAGGACGAGGCTTCGCTCTACGGCACCCTGCGCACCACCTTCGGCTCGAGCATCGTGCAGGCGGGCACCCGGGTGACCTGGCAGCAGCAGAAAAACGCCGACGCCTCGAGCCGCGACGACAGCGCCTGGACGGGCTTTGTCGGCTGGGTGCAGCCCCTGGGAGGCAGCGGCGTCGAGCTGACCGCCAACGTCGGCACCGGCCTGCGCTTCCCGAACCTCTCCGAGCGCTTCTTCACCGGCACCACGGGCCGCGGCGGCACCATCGGCAACCCGGATCTCGAGCCCGAGCGCTCGCTCAACGTCGACCTGGGCGTGCGCTACTTCGGCGATCGCACCTTTCTGGGCGCCCAGATCTTCCGCCTGGAGATCGACGACTACATCGAGCGGGTCGACCTGACCGAGGACATTCTGACCTTCGTCAACCTGATCTCCGGGCGCATCGAGGGCCTCGAGATCGAGGGCTTCTACAAATTCTCGGAGCCCTGGATGCTGACCTGGAACGGTCACCTGATCGAGGGCGAGGCCGACGACGGCTCGCCCCTCTCGGACGTCGCGCCGGACCGCTTTCAGGTCGGCCTTGAGTATCAGACGGGCCGCTGGCACTCGAGGGTGGAGTACCAGTACCGCTCGAGCAAAGACGATCCCGGGCCCGGCGAGGTGGAGATCGAGGACGCCGACCTGGTGTCGGCGTCCGCCTCCTACGAAGTGATTCCGGGCCTGCGACTCACCCTGCGCGGCCGCAATCTGCTCGACGAGGAGTATTTCTCCTCCGCCGACGACAAATCCTCGGCCGGGCCGGGTCGCTCCGTAGGCCTCGGCATTTCCTGGTCGCTTTAACAAAGAGAGCGGGCCACGGCCGCAAGGGCGCCGGGACGATCAGTCCCGGCACTCCGCCTCGAGGCCCACGGAGAAGCGCCCGAGGGCGTCGAGCACGGCAGAAATATGCCCCTTGACGCCGCCTAGGAAGGTGAACTCCGCGACCCCGAAGGTGGCCGGGAAGGCGAAAGAGGAGAGGGTCGTCGTCCGCGAAGCCGACGTGAAGCCGCTGGTGCTCACCATCTGCCCGGTCTCGTTGAAGATCTCCCAGTTCACCGTGTAGGAAGTTGAGCTGTCCTGAGCGAACTCGGGAACGAAGAATCGCATCTCCGTACCGCCGTTGAAGTCGCCGCCGTTGAAGAAGCGAACGTGCCAGTTCGAGCACAGGCCGTCGCGCGAGACCAGGCGGTCGCCGCTGGCGAAGTTGCTGGCTCGGCTGACCTGGAAGACGTCGCCGTAGAGATCCTGGAAGACCAGCGGATCACCCGTGCCCGCGTCGATGGCGGTGATGCCCACCCAGCCCACCGGTGAGGAGAATCCGGAGACGAGCGAGGAGTCGATCGTCCGTACCGCGCCGGGGTCCAGGGTGCGCTCCTGAACCGTCTCCGGCGCACCCGGGGCGTCCTCCTGACCGAAGAACTCGAAGCGCACCCGCACGCTCTCGTCGCTCGGGTTACGCACCGCAAAGAGGGTGGTGGGCGCCGAGAAATTACCGCTGTTGTTGCGGGCGTACGGCACGAAGAAGGCCGGCAGATCCGTCGACCCCACCAGCCGCCACAGCTGGTTGGCCTGATCGACGCAGCCGAAGAGGATCAGCGGCGTGCCGTCGGCGGTGCTCGAGCCGAGAACGTCGAGGCAGAGATCGGCTCCCAGGCGGCGCAGCTTGAACTCGCCCCGCAGATCCCCCTGTGAGATCTCAAAACCGCTCTGTGCGGTGCCGCACGGTCCGAGAACGGCGGTTCTCTGCCCGCTGCCGTTCTGCGGCCCCTCCACCAGGCACCTGCCGCCCAGACCGACTAAATCCACGGTCGCGCTCTCGCCGGGTCGCGGCGTCAGGGTCCACAGCTGGTTGGCGTTGCCGGTGCACTCGAAGAGCACGATCGGCGTGCCGTCGTCGGTATTCTGCTGAAAGACGTCGACGCACTTATTGCCCAGTCCCACCAGCTGGCCGGCGTTCTGGGCGGCCGCCGGCGCGCTCAGCAGGGCCGAGAGAGCGAGCGCGGCGAGGAAAAAACGAGGCTTGAGAAGCATCACGGGGTCTCCTGATTTCAACCGAGGAAGAGCCTAGACCGACGACTCGCCGGGAGGGCCCTGGGTATAAGAGCACACATCGTAATGGATAACAGGGAAAATTATTCGACTCCGCAAGCAGACCGGCGTCGAGCCGAGCTTCGCGAGCGGCTAGACTTCCGCTCCCCAGGCTCTCGGGCGAGCCCCTCACACGGAAAAGACAAACGGAGATCGCCATGGCGGGTGAGACACAGGAGACCTTCTATCACTTGGGCTTCGGGCGACATGATCTGGTGGAGGGGGTGAAGGGCGAGGCGCCGCCCACCCTGGCGGTGATCTCGGGCGACCCCGGCAGGGCCGAGCACATCGCCCGCGAGAGTCTCCAGGACGTTCGCACGCTGTCTGAAAATCGCGGCCTCAACTCCTATCTGGGCAGGCTGCCCTCGGGTCGCTGGATCCTCTCGACCACCAGCGGCATGGGAGCGCCCTCCCTCTCGATCGTGGTCAACGAGCTGGTGCAGGCGGGCCTGCGCACGGTGCTGCGCATCGGCACCACCGGCGCTATTCAGGACGGCATCGAGGTCGGCTCGGTGATCGTGTCCTCGGCGGCGCTGTGCCGCCAGGGAGCGGCGCTCGACATCGCCCCCGAAGGCTTTCCGGCGGTGGCCGACCCCTTTCTCACCGTGGCGCTCGCCGAGTCTGCCGAGCGCCTCGGCATCGCCCACCGAGTGGGCATCACGGCCAGCGTCGACACCTTCTACGAGGGCCAGGAGCGCAGCGCGTCCTCGGCCAACCCGCATCTGCTGCGGCGCAACCTCGGCATGACCGAGGAGTACCGCCATAGCGGGGTCCTCAACTTCGAGATGGAGGCCGCGACCCTCTTCGTCATGGGCTCGGTCTACGGCTTCACCGCCGGCTGCGTGTGCGCGGTGATCGCCCAGCGCACCGAGAACGAGCGGGTGGCGGCGGACGCCAAGACCCTCGCCGTGGAGCGGGCGATTCGGGTGGCCCTCGGCGCCGCCGAGCGCTTCGCCTGATCGGCGGCCAGCGGAGCGGGAGGCGCCGGACCCCGGAACTTCGGGCGGCGCGGCCGGGTCTCTGGGCGCAACCACCCACCCCCGAAGGAGGAACGACCCGTGACAGCCCACACCGCAGCATCCCCAGCCCCCGCGCTCCTCATCGCCGGACTCCTCCTCCTCGCTTCGCCGGGCGCGCGCGCCGAAGACGCCTGGCAAAGCGGCGTTGAGGCCTTTAAAAGCGGCGATCTCGAGAGCGCAGAGCAGGTCTTCCGCGGAGTCGTGGAAGACCGGCCCGACTGGCACGGCGGCCACCTGATGCTCGGTCAAACCCTGCTGCGCCAGTCGCGCTACGAGGCCGCCACCAGGCGGCTCAGCCAGGCCGTGGTGCTCGACCCCGAGACTGTTTCAACGCGCCTCAAGCTCGCCCAGGCGGCCGCCCGCGCCAAGCGCTACGATCTCGTGATCAGCGCTCTCGAGCCGGTGGATCTCGACAGGCTCGGCGTTCATCTCCGCGAAATGGCTCATCGCCTGGTCGGCCACGCCGCCTTCCGCCAGGGAGACTACGGGAGCGCCGCCGAGGCGATCGATCGGGCGATCGGGCTGGCGCCCAAAGACGCCTCCCTGCACCTTCTGGCGGCCCAGACCTCCCTCAAGCTGGACCATTTCGACGCGGCGCGACGCAGCCTCGAGAAGGCCCACGCCCTCGAGCAGTACCAAACGGCCGGCGAAGCCCAGGACATCGCCCGCGTGAGTGAGTCTCTCGAGGTCGAGAGACACAGCGCCGAGGTCGCCGCGAGGCTCGAGCGAGAGCTGGAGCGCAGGACCGCCTGCCAGCGGCGCCTGGGGGCGCCCTCCGGCAAAGGCGAGAGCGAGCCCGACTGCTGACCGCCTCGCCGCGGGGGCCCGCGCAAGCCGCCGCGATCAGCCGCCGAGAAAAATGAACAGGAGGTAGAAGGCGAGCATGGCGGCCGACCACACCGCGATGACGCTGGTCGTCCAGCTGCGGCCGAACATTCCGCCCGGCCCGGTCCAGCGGTAGAACAGGCCGAGCACCGCGCCGAGGGCCCCGCGGCCCGCGCCGAGGGCCCCGCTCCACGCCGGGCCCAGGGCCCCCGTCCACAGGCGGGTGAGCGCCGTGGGGGCTAGCTTGCGGTAGACCACGTCGCTGTCGAGGTAGATCCGCCGCGCTTCCTTGGGATAGAGGCCGCGCTTCTTGAGCACCACGTAGGCCAGGGCGGCAAAGAGCAGCAGCTGCAGCTGGCCGACCAC
>JBCCLG010000075.1:0-12209 GCA_039027015.1 Acidobacteriota bacterium
AGATCCTCGAGCGCGGAGAATCGAGCGAGCGATGGATGCTGGCCGACGCGCGCGTCGCCGTGGCGGCCTGCCTTCTCGCCGAGGGAAGGCCCGCGGACGCTCGGGCCCTGCTGATGCCGAACCTCGAGGATCTCACGAAGCAGTTCGGCCCGGGCGATCCGCGGGTGCGCTACGCCGAGGGCCTGAGGGCGCGCCTCGAGGGGCGGCCGGCGCCGCCCTGAGGCTCGGCGCCGCTAGCGGAAGGAGTGCAGCCGGAAGCCTGGGGAAGCGCCCGGAGCCTCGCCGCCGCCGCCCATCGGCTCGGGCCATAGAAGAGCCCCCGCCCACTCGAGGAGGCTGCGCTCGATCTCCCCTGGGGGCAGGCCCGAATCCGCTTCGCTGAGCAGCCGGGCGCTCAGCTCGCTCCGGCAGCCCGGCGCGGCGGCCGCGAGGCCGTCGGGGTCGGGATCGACCTCCGGGAATTCCCTGGTCAGATCGCGACACGGCGCCGCGAGGCCGTCGGGATCGGGGTCGACCTCGGGAAAGCCCCTGTCGGTCTCGGCGGCCGTATGCCAGACGCTGAGGCGGAGGGCGGAGTCGAGGCGAGCGCCGGCGGCGGTGCCCGCCTCTCGGCTGCGCGTGACCAGGCCGGCCGAGGCAAACGCCCGGCCGTCCTCCGGCGCCCGCCGGATGGTGAACACGCTCGCCAGGGGCGGACCCCAGCCGCCCGGGCCCTCGAGGAGGGCGGGCGCCCGAGGTTCGTCGGCCTCGGAGGAGAAGATCGCGACCTCCTCGACCCACAGGGCGTGGCCGCCGCCGCTGGGGGCGCCTCGGCCGACGCCGTAGGAGCGCTCGAGAATCAGGCCCGGCACGAAGCGCGCCTCGGCCTCGATCGCCCCTCGCCCGGCGCGCTCGAGGGCGAAGCCGTGGGTTCCGGCGGCGAGAATGGCGAGGCTCAGGCGGCGGGCGCCCTGCTCGATCGGGCGCACGGCGCCGCGCGGGGCGCACGCGCCAAGCCCGAGGCTGGGGGGTGAGTCGGCGCCGCCCGAGGTGTCCCACTCGAGCAGCAGGACTCCGGGAGATCGGGTTTCGATCACCAGCTGGGCCCGCTCGCCCACCGCGCCCCGCGCCGGCCGCTCGGCCAGCGCCAGGGCGTCGAGGTGGATCGCCGGCCCGCACGGGCTCGCCGCGGCGGGGCCGGCGCCCAGGGCGCAGCCCAAGAAGGCGCTAAAAAAGGTATTGAAAAGTCTCTGTGAGGGTCCTCGGCTCAACATGTCACACTCCATGCAGGGGCTGTTTGCGCCGCCGTCGGGAGCTCGCTGGCCGGCCTGGCGGGGGCGCAGGCGGCGCCGAGCGGAAGCTGCGAGTCTCTCGAGGGGCGAGGGTGCCTCGGAGAATCGCGATTCCCGGATCTCGACTCTCCGAGGCCTTCATCGAGGGCTCTTAACAGCAACCGCCGTGCCACGCTTCGGCGTGGCTCCAGGAGGGTGTGAAGCGGCGAAATTCGCGCGCGAGCGGCCTTCCCGGACCGCTTTTAAAGTGTCGGCAAGGTGTCGGGCGAGAGTGTCGCGCCCCGCGCCGCCGCCGCGGACACTCGGGCCTGCTAGGGGAGCTCGCCTGAAATCTCGAGGCCGAAGCCCGGCTCTTGAGCCGCGGGCCCTGGGTCCTCGGACTCGTCGGCGAAGCTCACCTTGATGGTGGCGAACGCGTCGTCGCGCCAATAGTCCTGATCGAGCAGGAAGGTGCGCACGAAATTCGCCACCGCGCGCCGCGCCTCCTCGCGCATCAGGTCGCGATACTGCGGACTTTCGGCGCGCTGGGAGAGCCTGGGCGTCAGGCTGCGCTGGAGGTCGAGCATCTGCTCGCCGGCGTCGAAGCGCAGCATGCTCTCCTCGGTGCGGGTGCGCAGGCGGTCGGTATGAATCGCCGGCGGCAGGGTGGCGGTCAGGGCCGGTGCGCTCACCAGGCAGACCGGACCGCGGATTTCGATTTTCCACTCGCCTTGGACCGCCACGTGGTAGCGGTAGGTGACGGGCACCTCGATCTCGACGGTGGTTTTGCCCAGGGGCAGAAGGTCCCAGGCGACGCGGCGCTCGTCCGAGCGGGAGAGGGTCTCGGTGATCACCGCCGAGGCGACCTCGAGCCTGCCGGTTCCCGAGCGGTCCAGCTCGGGCATGGAGGAGAGAAAGCTCTCGGTGACGTCGCCGCTAAAGAAGGCGCCCGCGATCTCCCCGGCCCGATCCGCCATCGCCCCGGCCGCGTCGCGCGCGGCCCGGCCGCCGGCCGCCGCCTGGCTCAGGGTCAGCCAGTAGGCGAGCAGCGCGAAGCCCGAGAGAACGATCGCCGTCAGGCTGAGCGCCAGGGGCCAGCGCAGGGCCACGAGCTTGGAGTCCCGGCGGTCGGCGTCGTTCGGGGTCGCGGGGCTTGAAGGGGGGTGGGAGGGGGCGTTCACCGCTAAAGCATCCGTATTTTGTTCTTGAGAATATAAACCTCGAAGGCCAGGCCCGCCTTGGCCACCAGGCGCTTCATGGCCGCCACCGGTCCGGCCGCCACGCCTGCGTCGAGATTGTCTACGTATAAATGGCAGACGATCTTCGAGCGCAGGGTCACCGGCAGCACCAGGCAATCCTGCGGCGCCTTGCCGCCCAGATGGGTGAGCAGCTGCCGATTGGCCGGCAGGGACGGCAGGGGGCCGAGCCAGAGACTCGAGGCGTCGCGCAGGCCGGCGAAGACAGACGGCGCCCTGGCGTCGAGGTCGAGGGCTCGAATGGCCGCCTCCTCGACCCCCAGACCGGCACCTCGCCAGCCGACGATGCGCTCTCGCCGGGCGATCAGCAGCGCTCGGCGCCTGAAGAACGCGCCGCTGAATTCGATGAGAACGTCGCCGATCTCGTCGCGAATCTCAGCCTCCCGCAAGGCGCGGGAAGCTTCCGCCAGCCGCGTTTCGAGGTCGGGCTCCGGGTCCTCCGGCTTCTCCTGAGCCGGCGCGGGGCGAGGCGATGACGGGGCGAGAGCCTCAGCCTCCGAGGCTGCGGCAGCGCGGGGGGTGCGCAGGAGCGCCAGCTCGTCGGCGTCGATCTCGATGAATTCCACGTCGGGCCCCGCGTCGGGCTCGGCGGCGGGCCCCGCGTCGGGCTCGCTTTGCGCGACGGGCTCGCGCTTCGCCCGCGGGCGGGCGCCGGTCTCTTCTTTCTCGGCGGCGCTCCTGATGGCTCCCTCGGGCGCGATCTCGAAGGCCGGCGGCGGCTTGACGGCCGGCCGCAGCGGGAGGGGCCCGGCGACCTCGGGCGGGCCGGCGGACTCGGAGGGCGCTGTCCCGGTCGAGGTCGAGGTCGCCGCTCCGGCCGCCCGCGAGTTCGCCGCCAGCCTGCGGGCGAGCGAGCGCAGGCGCGGCTCCAGAGGCTCCTGGAAGTATTGACGGAGCGCCAGCCGAATGTGGAACTCCAGGCCGACGCAGGTGCGCACCATGAAAGAGGTCAGAAAGGAGATCTCGTCCTCGCGCAGCACGTCTCCGGGATCCATCGAGGCGATGTGGAGCGTTTTTCCCCGCACTCGATAGGGAATCACGCGATGCCGCCTGGCCATCTTGGGCGGGATCGAGCGCAGCACCGATCGGGGAATATCGGTGAGGTCAGCCCTGGTGACCGGGCAGGCGCCGCGGTGCCGCGCCAGGGCGTCGATCAGGTTGACCTCGGTGATGAATCCCAGCTCCAAAAGGTGAGTGCCGAGGCGTCCACCCATCAGGTTTTGGGTCTCGAGGGCCCGTTTGAGCTGCTCGGCGCTGAGGTGGCCGGCGCTGAGCAGCATTTCTCCGAATCGATCCGTCATATGTCACCCGAAAGGAGTCGTCCGCGAAAGGCGAAATATAAAGCTTCGCATCGCAGCTGGCTATTTCATCCGGGATAAGTTCTTGCAATCCAAAGAGTGCGTTGGCAAAATTCTGGTGCGCTCTTATTTTGCGGAGACGAGCGGTCCCTCGTTCGCAATTTCAGGTCCGGAGCGTTCGCCCCAGCCCGGGCACCCCCTTCTAGATCTATCGATCAGCGCCGTGAGGCTCGGCCCGCGCACGCAGCCCCGCGCCGCGAGGCCTATCCACGCCTGATGCCGCCGCCGCCGCCGCCGCCGCCCGCCTCCGTCCCCAGCGAAAATAGCTCGGACCCAGCTGCTGAGGTCCTCCACGAGCGGCCGCTGTCGGCCCTCGCGTGGTGCGCAGCGCACGACCGCTGGGTGACGGCGGGCCTGGTCGGCCTGGCCTGCTCCACGCTCGCCTATCTGGCACCCGGGGTGGGCGAAGCGGAGGCGGAGCTTCTCGCCACGCGGATTTGTCCGCTGCTCTTCGTGCTCTTCGCCTCCGCCGCCGCCTGGAGGGCGCGCCAGGGCTGTGAATCGTCTCCCGAGAGGCGCTTTTGGACCCTTTTAAGCTGGGCTCTTCTCGCCTGGGCGTCAACCCTCGCAGGCCTGCTGCTGCTGGCTTTCTCCGCGGGCGAGCTGGCGCCCTCGAGCCCTCTTCTGGCGGACCTCGGCCGCGCGGTCTTCTTCGGCCTGCTGCTGGTCGCCGCCGAGACTCGGCCCGACCGCCGGGTCGAGGGTTCCCTGCGCCGGCTCGAGCAGGATCTGGCGGCGCCGGCGGCGCTCTTCTTCGTCGGCGGCTGGCTGGTCTACCTGCCTTTCCTGCAGCTGCGGGCGGCGGCGAGCGCCGAATCGCGGGTCAGCTCGACGCTCTTCGCCCTCCTGCTCGGCCTGGTTCTGGCGATTCGTCTGCTGGTTCTTCGCGGGCGCGCCTCGCGTCGCTGGCGCGCCGTCTACTGCGCCCTCGGGCTGGCCCTGGCGGGCTCTCTGGCCGGCGACGCGCTGGCCCTCGGCGGGGCCCTCGGCTGGTGGCGGTGGAGCTGGACCGCCCCGACGAGCGTGCTCGGCTCGTGGCCCTTCGCCTTTGTGGTGTTGGCCGCGCGAGTGTCTCTGCAGCGCTTCGCGGGCGGCCACGAGGCGCGTCCGGAAGCGCCCATCGTGCGCTCCCTCTCGCCCCTCCTGTGGGCCCTTTCATTTTTGTTTTTGCACGCTTTTCTGCACCGCGCCTCGATCCTTCCTGCCGACGGCCAGGAGGCCCGCGAAAACGTCATGCTGGTGATGCTCGCCGGCCTCGGCGGCTACGCGCTGCTGCAGCGCCGCCTGCTGGTTCGCGGCTCCCTCGGGCTGTGGCGGCAGCGTCAGCTGATCGAGGAGAAGATCAAGGCGAGCGAGCAGGATCTGCGGGTCCTCCTCGAGAGGGCCCGCGGGCGGAGCGAGGTCGAGCGCAGCGAGCTGACCTTCCTCAAGGCCTTTCAGGCAAGCCCCGACGGCCTGCTCCTCTCGAGCTGGGAGGAGGGGCGCATCCTGCAGGTCAACGACGCTCTAGCCCGCGGCCTGGGCTACGAGCCGGAGCACCTGATCGGCCGGCAGACTCTCTTCTTGGGCTGGTGGAGCGACGCGGCGGCGCGCTCCGCTCTGCTCCGGGCGGTCTACCGGTTGGGGGCGGTTCGCGAGCGCGAGATGAGCGTCACCGACGCCCGCGGCGCCCGCCGCCGACTCAAGATGTCGTTCGAGCGTATCGACCTCGAGGACGAGACGATTCTCCTGACCATCGCCCACCACGAGGGCGTCGGCTTCGACCGCTCCGCGACCGGCAGGACCTTCAGGTATTGGGGCCTGAGCGAGGGCCTGCGCCACGCCGTCGACGCGGTCCTGGTCAAGCTCGGGGGCGAGGAGGCCTTCAACCGCCGCGGCGCCCGCCTCTTCGAGGCCCCCGCCGAGGCCGAAGAGGCGCGCGCCTGGACCTTCGAAGCCGAGTCCGGAGACGTCATTCTCTTGAGCGATCCCCGGCGATGAGCGGAGAACTCGGCGCCTCTGCCCCGGCGAAGTTCGAGGGCCCCCGAGCTGCGGCGCGCGACCGCACCCTCGGCGTCTGCGCGCTGCTCGCCGGCGCCGCCATCGCCTGCGGCAGTCTCGAGCAGCCGGCGGGCTATTTTTTGGAGCTGCTCGCCTGGGCTCTGCTGGTGGCGCTGGTGGTGCAGAGCATCCAGACGGCCTGCGACGAGAGCCGGCGCTCGAGCGGCTTTTGGGCCGACCTGACGGCCGCTTTGATCGTGTGGGTAATAGCCGACGGTCTGTTCGTGTGGACGATCAACGGCGGCTTCGAGGCGTGGGCGGTGGGCGCCCGCCTCTTCGGCGGTCTGGGCTGGCTAGCCACCTGGTTGGCCGTCGCCCGTCAGCCGCACCGCGACGGCCACTGGCGGCCGCGGGCCGTGGAGCGCCGGCTGCACTGGATGGGCGCGATCGTGGTCGGCCTCGGCCTCGGCTTCTACTTCGTGGGCGTGGCGGCGATCGGCGGTTTGTGGCTCACCGCGTCCTCGGCGGCGTGGCTGCTGCTCACCACCCTCGGCGCCGTGGTCACCCTGCGCTTCCTCTTCGCCGCCCTCGAGGTCCGGCGGCACAGGCGCTGGCGCTGGATCTACGGCGCCATGACCCTGGCCTGCGCCGCGGTGACTTTCAGCCATGTCGGCCGCGTGCTGCGCCCGAACGAGCCGGTGCCCGCCGAAATCGGCGGCGCGGCGAGCGTGATCGCCCTGGTCTTCGTGGCCTTGGCCGCCAGGCTCGACGTTCTCTGGCCCTCCTCGCCGCGCTCCCTCGAGGTGCTGAGCGACCCCGTGGAGCAGGGGCCGCTGACCCTCGAAACCCCGTATTTGGGTCTCGCCGCGGGTCTGCCCATCGCGCACTATTTGGCCCATCGCTCGGGGCTGCTGCCCGAGGCCCTGGAGCCCCTGCGCGAGACCGCCATGCTGTGCGGCGCGGGCGCCCTGGCGGCGGTTTCGCTCTTTCAGCAGCGCCGCCTGGCGGACTGGACCCGCAGCATCCTGGGCGAGAAGCGCCGCGTTGAGGGGCGGCTGATTCACGGCCAGCGTCGCCTGCAGATGGCCGACGAGCGGCGCCGGGCGGAAGAGGCGCTGCTTCGCGCGCGCGAAAAGATGGCCAAGGCCTTTCGCGCCAGCTCCTACGCCGTCAGCCTGAGCACCCTCGAGGAGGGCCGCTATCTCGACTGCAATCAGCGCTTCCTCGACGTCCTCGGCTATTCGCGCCGCGAGGTGATCGACCGCACCGCCGGCGCGCTGGGAATTTGGGCCGACCTCGCCGAGCGCGACAAGCTGGTGCGCGGCCTGCGCGAGGACGGCGCGGTGCGCGGCCTGCCCATGCGCTTCAGGCGGCGCGATGGCGAGATTCGCTCGGCCCTGGTGTCGGCCGAGCCCCTGGAGATCGACGGCGTTCCGAGCCTGATCTCGCTGGCGCGGGATTTGGGTGAGGAGGAAGAAGACCTGCGCTGGCACCGCTGCGTCTGCGGGCTGATGGCCAAGATGCCCCAGGCGGTGTGGCGCCTCAACATGGAGGACCGGGTGCTCGACGCCAACCCGGCGGCCGAGCTGCTGGCGGGCGCTCCCCTGGCCCGTCAGCTCAACCGGCGCGCCGCCCGCCAGCGGTGGGTGGCGGAGCCCGAGGCACTCTAGGAGGCCGCGCGGGCCTGCGAGGAGTTCGGCACCTGGCGCGGTCTGCTGTCGGTCCACCCGCCGGATCGGCCGGGGAAGCGCCGGGAGGCGCGCTGCTGGTGGAGCCTGGTGCGCGCCGGCGATCGGCTGGCGATCGGCAAGATCGTGGTGCTCGACTACGCCTCCGGAGGAGCGTCCGGCTCGGAGCGCGGCGCAGAAGCCTCCGGGCGGGCTGGCTATCGAGCGACCTAGCTACGGCTCGCCGTCCTCGAGCCGCTCGAGCCGGGCGCCGAGATCGTGGATCAGCTCGTCCTGATTCTTGAGCCACTCGGTGCGCCGGTGCAGGCGGTTTTCGAGGCTCGTGCACAGCTCCCGCAGTCGCTCGATCTCCCTCTGCTGGTGCTCGAGGGTGCGCTGACGGGCCTCGTTCCCGCGTTCGATCAGGTGCCGCATCGCGCGCCGCTCGTCGATGTGCAGCTGGGAGGCATGCTCGAGCAGCAGCGCCTGGGGCAGCGCATCGAGGCGCTCCGCCGCGCTTTCGGAGAATGCATCGAGCCCCCCGCCGTCCTCGAGGCTCTCGGGATTCTCCTGGGCCTCGAGAACCGAGGCGTAGAGCGACGGCACGAGGTCCTGCAGCCAGCCTCGAGGCTCGGGAACTCCGGCGGGGGCGGCGTGGTGGCGCAGCGAGGACTCGAGGAAGCCGTCGATCTCCTCGCGCGCGCTCTCGAGCTGCCGAGGCCAGGCCAGGCCGAGCTGCTGGGAGACTCGGTCCAGGCTGCCGAGCGGATCGGCGAGCAGGCGGTCGAAGGCCAGAAAAGCCCTGCGGCCGCCTCGGCTGCCGCGCTCGGCGGCCAGCAGATGATCGGCCCACAGGAGATCCGCCTTATCGCGCGAGAAGCCGTCGCGGCGCGCCAGCGAGGCGACCACCTCGTCGGGATGGCGAAAGGCGATCAGGTAGCGCGGCTCGCTGCCCAGGCTCTTGAGGGCCGTGCGCCAGAGGGGCAGCAGGCGGCACATGCGCGGGTCCTTGATCGCCCACGGCAGGCCGTCGCCGAAGTGCTCCTCGACGCGCTCGGCCAGCTCCGCCGCGCAGTCTTCGACCCGCTTGGGGTCCAGGCGCTCGGGGTCGAAGGTCCTGAGGTCGTCCCAGGTGTGGCCGAAGCGGTCGAGGATCTCCTGGTGCAGTCGGTAGAAGCTGAGATGCTCGAAGTAGCCTCTGGGGTTGCCTGGCTGGGCGCCCATCAAGGGCTCGCCGAGGCGCAGCCCCAGGCGCTCGAGGGCGCCCATGAGCGCCGAGGTGCCGCTCCGGTGCATGCCGAGAACCAGCAGGCCGCCGGCCACCCCCGAGGAGGCTTCCCGGCTCTCAGGCTCGGGACTTTCGGCCTCGAGAGTGCCGGCCTCAGGGCTCTTCGCCATCGTCCTGACCCTCGAGAATCTCCTCCGCCAAATCCTGGCGCAGGTCGAGCAGCACGCGCTCTTCGCCGAAATGCTCGATCGCCTGCTGCACGGCTTTCCACGCCTCGAGGGACTCGCCCTCGACCCGCAGCCGCTCGATCTTGGCGACGGTATGAAGCACGCCGGCCTGCTCGTCGAGGGGCACCGGGTCTTCCTGCACCTTGCGCTCGACCTCCGAGTCGAGACGTTCGGCAAGCCGGCCGATCATGGTGTCTTCGGGCGCCACCTCGGAAGCCTGGGCGATCAGAAGCCGGGCTTTGAAGAAGTCCTCGTCCTCCTGGGCCGCGTCGGCGTTCTCGAGCAGGCCCATGGCGCGCAGCCGGGCCAGCTCGCGGCGCATTTCCGGCGCCCGCGGATCTTCCCCCCAGCGCGCCAGGGCGGTCGCAAGAAGCTGGTCGGCGGCGGCCGGGTCGCGGTGCCCGAGGGCCTCGTCCACGGCGTCGAAGTCGGCCTTTCGCTCCTCGTCGATCCGGCGCTTTTCGGCGGCTTCCGCCACGTGACGACGCGCCCGATCGAGCTGATCCTGCACCCAGCCGTTGGACGGATCGAGGCGCAGCACCTCCTCGAGCCGGAGCACCGCCTGCTCGTAGTCCTGGCCCTGGAGAGCCTGACCGGCCTCGTTGACCAGCTCGACCTGCCGGTCGCTCACCGCGCGATCGAGAATTTGGCCCAGGGACTCGAAGACCTCGTCGTCGCCGTGCACGTCCTCGGCCCGGCGCAGCTCGCTGCGGGCCTCGTCGAGGCGCTTTTCGCGCACCAGGTGGAGAACGTGCTGCTCGATTTTCTCGACCGCCAGGCGCCGCTCCCGAGCCTCGATCTTGTAGCGCAGCGACTCCACGCCCTGGGCCAGCTCGAGGTGCAGCGGACCGCTCGACGGCGCGAGGGACTGGGCGTCGCGCAGGCGCCTGAGCGCCTCGGGATAGTCGCCCGTGTTGACCAGGGCGTCGGCTTCCGAGAGCAGGCCGCGGATTTTGCTGGCCAGCTGGGCGTGGAAGAGATCCTCAAGCCGCTGGCGCAGCAGCTCGAGGGGCCGCGAGCCCCCGTGCTGCTGGAGAAGGCCGCTCAGCTCGCGATCGGCGCGCACCAGCTCGCCCGCCTCGATCATCTTCTCGATGCTCTCCACGGCCTCGGGGGGAACCGCGAGGGCGGCTGCCTCCGGAGGCAGCGGCGGCGGCTGCGTCACGATGGGCACCACGGAGGACTCGGGATCTTCCAGCCTCTCAAGCAGGCGCTTGGCGCCCCGATGGTCGGGGTCCATGGCGAGGATCGTTTTGACCTGCTGGAGGGCCTGCTCGCTCTGGCCGAGCTGGAAGAGGGCCTCGGCGCCGTCGAGCAGCACCTCGAAGGACGAAGAGTCCGGGCCGGAACCGCCGGCGCTCGAGGCCTCGCGGCCGAAGGCGCGATCGAGGCGGTTTTGGGTCGACCGCGTGTCGGCGTTCTCCTCGGCGGCGCTCGACTCCGTCAGCCGGCGGGCCTCCTCCAGCTCGGACGCGGCGAGGGGATGATCACGCTGCAGGGCCTCGATCTCGGCGATGCACTCGGCGGCGCCCGTCTGGCGGTCGTCGGCTTTTTTCTCGAGGGTGCGCAGCAGAAGAGCGCGCAGGGCCGGGGGCAGCCGGCCCTGCGGGTCGCTGCGCTCGAAGCTGATGGGCGAGTTGAAGAGGTGGCCGGCGATCAGCTGCGAGGTGCTGTCGCCAGAAATCGGATAGTGGCCGGTGAGCAGCTCATAGAAAACCAGGCCGAAGGTGTAGAGGTCGCTGCGCGGCTCGGTGCCGTCGGGCCCCTGGGAGCCGAAGTGCTCGGGCGAGGCGTAGCGGAATTTGCCGAGAAAGGCGCCGCTGACGGTGAGGGTCTGCTCCGCCTGGTGACTCTTGGCGATGCCGAGGTCGATCAGCTTGACCAGCGGTCGTCCCTCGACGTCCAGGGTCAGCATCAGATTGTCCGGAGAGACGTCGCGATGCACGAAGCCGTGCCGGTGCAAAAAGCCCAGGGCGCGCAGGCTCTGGCGCCCGATCTCGAGGGCCAGGGGCAGGGAAGGCAGGCGCCGGGCGTCGACCAGGCGCGAGAGATCGCAGCCCGGGATGTGCTCCATCACGATCAGCCCGGAGCCGCTGTCGTCGAGGCTGAAGTCGAAGATCTGCACCACGTTCGGGTGGCGTAGGCGGATCGCCGAGCGCGCCTCGCGGGCGAAGCGGGCGCGCAATTCCTCGTCGTCCTCGTGCTGCGGCCGGAGGATTTTGACCACGCGGATTTCGTCCAGCAGCCTGTGCCGGACCTTGTAGATCTCGCCCATGCCCCCTTCATTGAGCTTGGCGACGATCTCGTATTTGCCTTCGATGTCGACTGGAGCGAGACCCACGCGTCTCTCCGACGAGATAGAATCGATGGCTTCAGTGTAGCTCATTCCGCGATTTTCGAGGGCGCGCCCGGCTCACAACCGCCGCTGCTTCGCCCCTCGCGCACTGACTCCAAGAGGCCTTCGCATGGTGGAAAGTCAACCGGCCGCGGACCCGCGGCTCCAGCGCGGCGCTCTTTCCGGTGCCGATAGGTGGCGCCGCATCGGCGGCCTGATGGTGGGTTTGGTGGCCCTCTTCGGCCTCGGGCTGGTGCTCTCGACCCGCTTCATGGGCGAGCCGCCGCCGAGCTTCGAGCTCGATGTCGGGGGCCGCCTGGTCGTCCTGCCGTTCGCCACCGAAGGCGCGCGCGGCGATGGGTGGCAGACCTGGGGGCTGGCGGCCCTCGCCACCGAGGGCCTGGCGGCCAACGCATCCCTCGAGGTGGTGCCCTTAGGCCGCCTGCACGGGGCCCTCGAAATGCGGCAGCTGGCCGAAGATCCGGCCGACCGTCCGCGCCTGCGTCAGCTGGCGGCAGCCCTCGGCGGCGAGTCGGTGATCGACGTGCGCAGCCGCCGCAGCGACGGCCGCTTTCGCCTCGAGGTCGAGGTCTATCGCCAGGGGCGATCCGGCGGCGCGCAGTCTTTTGAGGCCGACAATCCGATGGAGGCGACGGGCCTTCTGATCGCGGCCCTCGCCGATCGGGTTCTCGGGCCGGTCGCCCGGGTGCCCCTCGAGCAGGTCATGCCGGCCGATCCCTTCGTGCGCCGGCTTTACGCGGAGGGCGTCAGCCGCTCCATGGCCGACGGCGCGGCGGACGCCCGGCCCTATTTTGAAATCGCCCTGCGTCACGCCCCGAATTTCGCCCTGGCCAGGCTGCGCCTCGTCGAGTCGCTGCGCCTCGGTGGCGAGATCGAGGCCGCCTCGG
>JBCCLG010000076.1:0-12030 GCA_039027015.1 Acidobacteriota bacterium
CCTCCTCCTCCTCCTGAGAACGAGCGGTCTCGGAATCCCCCGGCCTCCGCTCGGCCCTCTCTCCCTACTACAGACGTCGGCGCATCAAGAGGGCGCCCGCGGCGACCAGCAGGGCGCCGAAGGCCAAGACTCCCGAGCCGCCGAGGGCGGGCACCTCAACGACCCTCGCCGTCTCGCTGCCCTGGCCGCGGATCATGAAATTGCCCGCCGAGGCGCCGGCCAGCGCCTCGATCACCGTGGCGCTCGCCAAATCCGGCGGATTGGGCGGATCGGCCGGCCACAGGACGAAGATCGAATCGCCCGCCGGAGCGGTGGTGTCCACGGCGGCGGGAAGGGTCGGCGGCGGGTCGGTGCCGACATCGAAGTAGCGGTTGATCGCTCCGATCCAGATATCGCCCACAGGCGGCACCAGCAGCGGGGTGGTCAGCGGATAGCTCGAGAAGAGCAGGCCGTCGGCGGAGGTGATCGTGACGTCGAAGGTGGCCAGGAGGGTGGCGCCGTTGCCGGCGTTGCGATCCTCATCGAGGAAGACCGCCAGCTGCACCGCGCCGCCGACCGGAACGTCCATGCCCTGCGGAAAGAGCACCTGGATCTCCTCGAGCTGGAACGTACCCGGGTTGTCGAAGCGGTTGAGCCACAGGAACTGCCGGGCCGTGCCGCCCGAGAAGCCGAAAACGCTCTCCGCCGTGCCGTCGTCGACGATCAGCTGAAAGTCCGGGGTGGGCGGCGGCGGACCGGGACCGTTCGGCTGATCGAGCTGCACCAGCTCCAGGCCGTAGTCGGCGGGATCGCCCGCCGCAGCGGGCGCGAGGGCCACGGTCAGCGCGAGCAGCCACAGGCAGAGGAGGAGCGCGCCGCCGATCGGGATCGCGCGTCGTTCTGAGCCCGGGCCGCGCGACGGCCGCGGCTGCGGGCCGCCGAGAGCGGACGGTCGAAAGGGCGATGCGGAGGCTCGATGGGTCATCGCGTGGGGTCTCCAGGAATGAGGTCGCGTGAATAGGAGCGGGAGCGATCAGGGCATGGTCGCCGACCAGGCGCCGGTGTCCCCCGACTCGAAGTCGTCGATGAAGAGCAGACTGTTCGGGCCGAAGAAAAGGGCGTCGAGGAAGACGTCGAAGGCGAGATCGGTGGGAGTCGCCGACTCGACGGTGAAGTCGCACAGCGCCGAGGCCGAGCCCGCCGGCACGACGGCGTCGCGCAGCACCTCGATCCACACACCGCCTTCGTCTTCGAGCAGCGTGACCACCGAGCTCGAGCCCGTGACCGCGCCGGCGCACGCCGGCTCCGCGAAGTAGTCGCAGGAGAGCACCAGGTTGCCAATCGCCGAGGCCGCCGGCAGGAACCGCACCTGGGCGCCGATCTCGTAGGGACCGGTCGCCGCCAGATCGGCGCATTGGGCGACCCCGCTGGGCGCGGCCACGGTCTGCGAGAAGGCGACCGAGGCCGAAAGCGGCGAGCCGTCGACGTCGTCCGTACCCGGAGCGCCCGGGGCCACGGCGTTGGGCGCGGTGGCCACCGCCACCCACGGCTCCAGGGTCACCGGGCAGTTGTCGAAGTGGGCGTTGAGGAGCAGGTTGTCGGGGTCGGCTCGGAAGAACGGAACCACGAAGTCACCGCCCGCCTCGCCGTCGCCGTCGCCGTCCAGGGCGTTGCCGGCCTGGTCTTCGATGCGGTCACACACCAGCAGGCGGTAGAGGCCCGGCTCGAGGCCGGCGACTCTCTCCAATCGCAGGCTGGCCACCACGCTCAGCGGATCGCTCGCGTCGACCGACGCCTGGAAGAGGATCTGCTGGTCATCGCCCGCGGGCGGCCCGCAGATCGGTGTCGAGAAATCTCCGTCGGGCCCGGAGGCTAGGAGGAGAAAGCCGGAGTTGACCGAATTTCCGATCACGATCGGCGAAGTCAGATCGGTGATCTCGACCTCGATCGAGGTGATCGGCTCGCGCACCGTGGAGCACTCGTCGAGCGGCTCGCCGGACGCGATGACCGCGGTCACGGTCGGCGGCACGGCGTCGAGAACGACCTCGGTCTCGAAGGTCGACTCGTCGTTAGCGGCGTTCGGATCCGCTGCCGGCGAGGACACCGTCGCGACGTTGACGATCGGCTTGGGTCCGGCATAGTCCACCGGCACCTCGAAGACGGCGGTCACGGTCACCTCATCGCCCGGCGCCAGGGTGCCGAGATCGCACGGGAAGCCGCCGGCGCACGGCGCCGTGGCCGACGCGAAGTTGAGGCCCGCGGGCGTCGGATCGTCGAGGGTGACGGAGACCGCGTCGCTCGGGCCCTGGTTGCTCACCGCCAGGCTGTAGGTCGCCTCGCCGCCGACGGTCACGGAGAGCGTGCCGGTTTTGACGACGCCGAGGTCGGCCTCGGGTACGAGGAGGGTGTCATCGTCGACCGCGGTGTTGTCGGAGGTATCCGGGTCACCCCCGGCGCCGATATAGAACGCGGTGTTTTCGAGCGTACCCGTGGCGCTAGGCGCGATCTGGCAGACCGCGGTGTAGGTGACCGAAGCACCCGACGGCATGACCAGCGCGGTGTCGGAGATATCTCCCGAGCCCGCCTCGGTATTGCCCGTCGCGCCGCCCGCGGCCACGCTGGTGTAGGTGCAGGTCAGCTCATCCGGGAAGAGATCTTCCAGGAAGGAGCCGGGCTCATCGCTGGGGCCGGCGTTGGCGGCAACAATGGTGTAGGTCACCGATCTGCCGGGTGTCGCCTCGGTGACGCCATCGGTCTTGGTGACCGAGAGATTGGCCTCCGTGAGCAGCTGGGTGTCGTCGTCGGTGGCGCTGTTGTTGGCCGCCGCGGGATCGGTCACCGAAGAGGTGATCGTCGCGGTATTGCTGAGAGTCCCGGTGGCGGACGAGTCGATATCGCACACCACGGTGTAGGTCACCGAGCTGCCCACCGGCAGCGAGAGGGTCTCGGCGAGGTCGCCGGCTCCCGACGCGGTGTTGCCGCTCGCTCCGCCCGCCGCCACGCTCGAGAAGGTGCAGGTGAGGGTGGAGGGCAGAACGTCCGTCAGCGAAGCCGCGGGGTCGTCGCTCGGGCCGAGGTTCGAGGCGACGATGACGTAGGTCAACGACTCGCCCGGGGTGGCCTGGGTGAGGCCGTCGGTCTTGGTGACCGCCAGGTCGGCCTGGGGCTGGAGCACCGTGTCGTCGTCGGTGGCGCTGTTGTTGCCGCTCACCGGGTCGGTCACCGAGGCGGTGACCGTCGCGGTGTTCGAAAGCGTGCCGGTGGCGCCCGGGGCGATGTCGCACACGGCGGTGTAGGTCACCGTCGAGCCCACCGGCAGCGAGATCGTGTCGAGGATATCGCCGCTGCTGGACGCTATGTTGCCGCTCGCTCCGCCCGCGGCCACGCTGGTGTAGGCGCAGCTGAGATTCGCCGGGAAGACGTCGGCCACGCTCGCCGCGGGGTCGGCGCTCGGGCCGGCGTTGCTCGCCACGATCGTGTAGGTCACCGACTGGCCGGGAACGGCCTCGGTGACGCCGTCGGTCTTGGTGATCCCGAGGTTCGCCTCGGGGCTCAGCACGGTGTCGTCGTCGGTGGCGCTGTCGTTCGCCGAGTTGGGATCGGTCACCGAAGAGCTGATATCGGCGGTGTTAGACAGCGTGCCGGCGACGTCCGAGTCGATATCGCAGGTGATGGTGTAGGTCACCGAGCTGCCGACCGGCATGAAGAGCCTCTGAAAAAGATTGCCCGACCCCGTCGGGGTGTTGCCGGTGGCGCCGCCCGCGGCCACGCTGGTGAAGGTGCAGGTGAGAACCGCCGGAAAGACGTCGGTGAGCGTAGCCTCGGGCTCGACGCTCGGGCCGGCGTTGCTCGCCACGATCGTGTAGACGAGGCTCTCTCCCGGCACGGCCGTCGTAAGACCGTCGGTTTTGGTGACGCCGAGATCCGCCTGGGCCGCAAGGACGGTGTCGTCGTCGGTCGCGGAATTGTTGGCCAGGTCGAGATCGGCGACCGTCTGGCCGGCGACCACGGCGGTATTCGAGAGCGTGCCGGTGGCGCCCGGCGCGATGGCGCACACGGCGGTGTAGGTCACCGTGCTGCCCACCGGCAGGGAGAGGGTGTCGCTGATGTCGCCCGAGCCGCTGGCGGTGTTGCCGCTCGCGCCGCCCGCGGCCACGCTCGAGTAGGTGCAGGTGAGGTCGGCCGGGAAGGTGTCGCTCACCAGGGCCGACGGCTCATCGTTCGGGCCGCTGTTGGTCACCTCGATCGTGTAGGTGACCGACTGGCCGGGGACGGCGACGGTGACGCCGTCGGTTTTGCCGATCACGAGATCCGCTTCCAAAACCTCCAGGGTGGCGGTCGCCGGATCGCTGACCGTCAGGCCATTTCGGGTCAGCACACTGGTGGTGTTGAGATAGCTGCCTCCGGCGGCGTTCGCCGGGAGCTGCACCGTGACGTCGAAGGAGCAGGTGCCGCCGGCGGGCGGCAGCGAGGCGTTCTGCACCAGAATCACCGACGCGCCGGTGACCTCAGAGCCGAGGCCGCACACGTCGGTGAGCGGCAGGTTGGTGGCCACCAGGCCCGGGAGCACCGCGTCGAGATCGTCAAAGAAGCTCAGGGGCGTGGCGGTGGCGGATCCAGGATTGGTGATCGTGAAGCGCAGCGTCGCCGTCTGGCCGGCGGTCGAGGGGGCGGTGAAGGCCTTGGTGAAGTTGAGCAGGTCGATCACCTCGAGAACGTCGCTGCCCGAGGGGCCGGTAACCGGAACCGGTCCGAGCATTCCCGTCACCGCGCTGGTGGTGTTCTCGTAGAGACCCGGCACCGCACCCGGCGGCACGGAGAGAGACACGTCGATATCGCAGGTTTCAAGCGCCGTGAGCGTGCCGCCGGTGAACTGGAGGTCTCCGGGGGTGGCCCCGGCTTGGAGGGTGCCGCCACAGGCCGAGATGGGCAGGCCGGTGGCGACCAGCCCGCTCAAGGCGTCATCGAGCGCATCGGTAAACCCGACGTTTGTCACCGTGCTCCCTTCGTCCAGATTCATCAGGCTGAAGCGCAGGTTGACCGTGCCGCCAGGGCCTACGGGGTCGTCGGTGAATTCCTTGAACAGAGAGAGCACCGAAGAGTTGACGTCAAAGAGCGCGGTCGCGGGCTGCAGAGCCACCATTGCGCCGCCGATCGACGCTACGGGGGTGCTGGTGACGTTGGCGTAGGTGCCGTCCGCGGCCGCGAACGGAATTTGAGTGGTGACGTCGAAGGTGCAGGTTTCGCCGGCCAGAAGAGAGCCGTTGTTGAAGATCAGAAAACTCGGGCCCGTGATCGTCGAGCCAGCGCCGCAGGGGTCTGCGGGCAGCGTCACCGCGGCGAGGCCAGAAAGCGCCGAGGGCAGGTTGTCGGTGAAGAGGATTCCCGTGGCGTCTTCGCTGCCGGTGTTCTCGAGGGTGAAGCGAAGAATGGGCTGATCGCCCGGCAGGTAGGGCCCGTCGAGGAACTCTTTGCTCAGCACCAGCCCCGCCACCTGAAGATTCGCGGAGGCCGCATCGGACGTCACGGATTGACCGGAGACGGTCGCGGACACTCCGCTCGTCACGTTGGGAAAGCTTCCCGAAGGCGCGGCGGCGGGAATGTTGACGTCCACTGAAAAGGTGCAGCTCTCGCCGGGGTTGAGGCTGCCGCCCGCGAGGGTCAGGAGGGTGTCTCCCGCCGAAGCGGTGAGCGAGGAGCCTGCTCCGCAAGGGTCAGAGACCACCGACTGGGCCGCCGTCAGCCCCGCGAGGACCGCGGCCAGATCGTCGGTGAAGGTGATGTTGGTGGCGGCCGTTGGCGAATTGGCCGAGAGCTCGAGGGTGAATTCGAGGGTCGCGGTGCTGCCGGGCAGCGCGGGAATCGGTGTGAAGCTCTTGGAGAGCGACGGGCCGGCGATCACCTCCAGGGTGTCGCTGCCGCCCACGCCGACCTGGGTCACCCCGCCGAGGGTCGCCGAGACGTCTCCGATTTCGTTGAGGTAGAGGCCCGGAGACGCGTCGGAGGAGACGTTGAGCGTGAAGGTAAAGGTGCAGGAGTCGCCCGCGGAGCCGGCGGCAGCCAGGTTACCGTTCATCACCTGGATGCTGGTCGGCTGAGAGCCGAGGACCGGGCTGAAAAGGCAGGTCGATCCCGTACCGCAGCATTCGGACGGAGGCGCGGCGGAAAGGCTCGCGATCTCAACCACCAGGGGATCGGTAAAAGTGATGTCGGTAGCCGCGAAGTTTGGATCGACGTTGGTGACGGTGAACTCGAGGTCGACCGTGGCGCCGGCCAAAACCGGGCTCGTCAGGAACGCCTTGGTGACGGTCGGCGCGGCGGTGATTCGCATCACGTCGCTCGCCTGATTGCCGGCGAGCGGCGCGCCGCCCACCGTGCCGGTCAAAACGCTGGTGGTGTTCGGATAAGCGCCCGGAGCGGCGCCGGGCGGCACGGCCAGGCTCACCCGGACGGCACACACGCCCTCGGGCGGCAGCGTTCCGCCGCTGAAGGTGAGAAGCGACGTGCCCGTGCCGCCGACCGCGCCGCCGCAGTCGTTCGACACCACGCCGCTCAGGGTCAGCCCGGCGAGGGTCGCGGCCAAATCGTCCTGAAACGCCACGTTGAGGAGGCTGTCGGCGCGGCTGAAGTTCGTGATCATGAACTCCAGGTCTACCGAGCTGCCCGGGCGCACGGGGTCGTTGAGAAAGTTCTTGGTCAGCGCCTCCTGGAGGACGATCAGGACCGCGGACGCCTTGCCGGCCACCGTAACGCCCGCCGCCATCGTTTCGACCTCCAGGTTCTCAGCAGTATTGCCCAGCACACCCGCCTGGGTGGCGAGGACATCGACCTCGACGCTGCAGGAGTCCCCGGCAGCGAGAACCGGGAAGGTCGGCAAGAAGCCAAAGCCGCTAAAGCCGACGGTGGTGCCACCCGGAGCCGCGCTCACAACCGGAATTCCGAAAGGGCTTGGGCAGTCGGTTATGGCATTCGAGGGAGACGCGACCACCAGCCCGTTCGGGAGTGAGTCGAGAAAGACGGCTCTCCCCAAAGCTTCGCCGCTAAGAGAGTTGTCGACCGTGAAGGTCAGCCGGCTGAGCTGGCCCGTGGAGATTGAGCTCGGCGAGAAGCTCTTGCGGAACGCCGGCAGATCGGCCGTGATCGTGAGGTCGGCGCTTGGCGCGAAGGCTGGGCCGAGGCTCGAGCTCAGGGTGCCGGGAGTGTTGGTCAGAACGACCGGCGACCCCGAGACGGGGGCGGCGCTCGAGACCACGTTGACGCGCACGATGCAGCTTTGGCCGGCGGCGAGCTGCCCCCCGGAAAGCGAGAAACTCGAGTCGCCTGGCGTTGCGCTCAGGACCGCGGTGGCGCCGCAGTCGGTGAACACGCCGCTCGGGTTGGCGACGGTAAGGCCCGCCGGAAAGTTGTTGACGAACGCGAGATCCCGCGCGTTGCTGCCCGACTGGCTGTCGATGTCAAAGCGCAGCGTCGCGGTGTTGCCGGGGCCGACGGTGGCTTCTTCGAAAGTCTGGGAGAAGGCGAGGCCAAGGCCGGCGTGGGCCGGCACCGCGGGCAGGAGCAGGGCGAGGAAGAGGATCCGGGGGATCAGGCGCATGAGGACAACCTTTCGGCGACTCGGACAATCGACGCAGGAGGGCAAGAGAAGAAGGAAGCGACGCGAGACGGGTTGAGACGTGCTGAAAGAATATAACGCGGCGGGCGTCAGGGCGGCGGCCAGGCCGCTGTCGAGAGAGGACGTTTAAGTGAACCGCTCGATCGAAGCCAGTACCTGATCGATATCGCGCTCGGTGTGGTCGGCGTTGATCTGGAAACGGATCGACTGATCGCCCTTGGGCACCACGGGGTAGTTGAGGCCGGTGGCCAGGATGCCCTCGGCGAAAAGATGGGCCACCAGCGCGCGGGTGCGCTCGGTGTCGCGCACCATCAGCGGGGTCACCGGATGGGGCCCCGGGATGGTCTCCCAGCCGAGATCGACCACGCCGCGCTCAAAGCGCGCCGTCATCGCCCGCAGGTGCTCCAGAAGGCCGCGCCCGTTCTCGGAGTCGAGGATCTCCAGGGACTTGATCGACGCCGCCGTCTCGCCGACGGTGATCGGGTTGGAGTAGATGTAGGTCGGCGCGGTCTCGCGCAGATAGCGCGTCAGAGTCCCGCTGCCCACCACGTAGCCGCCGTTGACCCCGAAGGCCTTGCCGAGGGTGGCCACCAGAACGTCGGCCCGGGCGCCGGTGTGCTCCTCGGTGCCGCGACCGGTTTCCCCGAAGGCGCCGGCGCCGTGGGAATCATCGACCATCACCACCACGTTCTGCTCGTAGCGCTCGTCGTAGCGCCGCGCCAGCTCCATGATGCGGCCGAGGGGCGCGGAGGTTCCGCGCATGGAGAAGATGCCGTCGGTCACCACCAGGGCGCGGGCGCCCGTGCCCTCGGCAAGGGCCTTCTCGAGGCCCTCCAGGTCGAGGTGACGGTAGATCTTCTTCTCATGGGGGCGCGAGAGGCGCATGGCGTTGATGATGCAGTTGTGGTTCAGCTCGTCGCTGATCACGGTGGTCTGCTTGTCGATCAGCGGCACCAGCACGCCCAGAATCGAGGCGTAGGCGGAGCTGAAGATCATGCCCGACTCCCTGCCGTGGAAGCGCGCCAGGGCGCGCTCGAGGTCGAGATGGTGGCAGTAGCTGCCGGAGATGAATCGCACCGCGCCGGGGCCGACCCCGAACTCGCGGCTGGCCTCCTCTTCGGCGGCGATCATCTCGGGCCGCAGGGAGAGCCCGAGATAGTCGTTGGAGTTCATCTTCAGGAAGGGCTGGTCGCCGCGGCCCTCGAGCAGGTAGCGCGGCCCGTTCTCGGCGGTGGCCGGCAGCACGCCGACGATGACGTTCTCCGCCCCTTTGGCGGTGCCCTTCTCTTCCAGGTCGGCGACATGGGCCGCGAGGGCGGCATCGAAACGATCGTGAGGCATCTTCGGGTTCTCCGGGGTCTCTTCGGGGTTCTCCGGCGTCACGGCGCGGGTTCAGCGGCTGGAGGCCGCGGCGCCCAGGCGCCGGCCCAGCTGCTCGAGCATGTCGCTCACCATGGCGTCGAGGTCGTAGGAAGGCCGCCAGCCCCACTCGACGCGGGCCGCCGAGTCGTCGAGGGACTCGGGCCACGAATCGGCGATGCGCTGGCGCACCGGGTCGACCTCGTAGTCGATCTCGAAATCGCTGCCGCCTTCCGCCAGATGGCGACGCAGCGCGACCGCCAGCTCCGCGGGGGTGAAGTTCATGGCGGTGACGTTGAAGGCGTTGCGGTGCACCAGGCGCGAGGGATCCGCCTCCATGACGTCGACCGCCGCCTTGACCGCGTCGGGCATGTACATCATGTCGAGACGGCTGTCGGCGCGCAAAAAGCAGGTGTAGCGGCCGTAGCGCAGGGCGTGGTGGAAGATGTCGACGGCGTAGTCCGTGGTGCCGCCGCCCGGCGGCGCCACGTACGAGATGATGCCCGGGAAGCGCACCCCGCGGGTGTCGACCCCGAAACGCTCATGGTAGTAGTCGCAGAGCAGCTCGCCGGCCACCTTGGTGACGCCGTACATGGTGTTGGGTCGCTGCAGGGTGTCCTGGGGCGTTGCGGTCTTGGGAGTGTCCTCGCCGAAGGCGCCGATCGAGCTGGGGGTGAAGACCGCGCAGCCGGTGCGGCGGGCGACCTCCAGAACCTGGTAGAGGCCGCCCATGTTGACCTCCCAGGCCTTTTGCGGCCTTTCCTCGGCGACCGCCGAGAGCAGCGCCGCCAGATGGAAGATCGTGTCGATGCGGTTGTCGTGGACGACCTTCTGGATCTGCTCGAGGTCGCGACAGTCGATGTATTCAAACGGGCCGCCCGAGAGCGGGCTCTCCGCGCCCACCGGCGGCATCCGCACGTCCGAAGCCACCACCGCCTCGGCGCCGTATCGATCTCGAAGGGTCGGCACCAGCTCGGAGCCTATCTGCCCGAGCGCGCCGGTCACCAGGATTCTTTCCATGCTTGAAGGGGCCTCCTGAAGGCCCGATCTTAGCCGGTATCCGCGGCCACTTCCCGAGAATTTCGCCGGCGAACGGGCGCCCGTAAAACGGCGAAAGCGCCGGGCGACGCGGATATACTCCCGCCCCGCCTTCGGCCCGCCGGCAGGCCCTCGGCAGCAGCCGCGACGCTTCGTTCGCCGTTCGCTCGCCCTCCCCGCATCGGCCTCTTCCCACACTCACCGCTTCTTCAACCCTTGGAGTTCTTCATCTATGTCCCAGAACGGCACCGAGTCCCAGAACGGCACCGAACACCGCTCCGTGCTCATTCTCGGCACCGGCCCCGCCGGCCTGACCGCGGCGCTCTATGCCGCCCGCGCCAGCCTCGAGCCTCTTCTTCTTTCCGGCTTCCAGCCGGGCGGCCAGCTCACCATCACCACCGATGTCGAGAACTACCCCGGTTTCCCCAAGGGCATCATGGGGCCCGAGCTGGTGGAAAATATGCGCGCCCAGGCGCAACACTTCGGCGCCGTGGTCAAGGATCTCGAGGCGGCGACCTCCATCGACCTCGACAGCCGCCCCTTCGCCGTCACGTCAGACTCCGGCGCCTACACCGCCGACACCCTGATCATCGCGACCGGCGCCAGCGCTCGCCTTCTTGGCCTCGAATCCGAGAGTCATCTGATGGGCTACGGCGTTTCGGCGTGCGCCACCTGCGACGGTTTTTTCTTCAAGGATAAGGAGGTCGTGGTGGTCGGCGGCGGCGATTCGGCCATGGAGGAAGCGACCTATTTGACGCGCTTCTGCACCAAGGTGACGGTGGTGCATCGGCGGGAGGAATTCCGCGCTTCCAAGATCATGATCGACCGGGCGCAGAAGAATCCGAAGATCGCCTGGCAGCTAAACAAGCAGGTGACCGAAGTGCTCGGAACCCGCGAGGGCGGGGTCCACGCCGTCAAGCTCGAGGATACCCAAACCGGCGAGATCTCCGAGTACGCCACCCAGGGCCTTTTCACCGCCATCGGCCACGTGCCGAACACGCAGATTTTCGAGGGAAAGCTCGACATGGACGAAACCGGCTACCTCGTAGTCCAGCATCCGTCGACCCGCACCAACATCGAGGGCGTTTTCGCCTGCGGCGACGTCATGGACCCGATCTACCGCCAGGCGGTCACCGCCGCCGGCACCGGCTGCGCGGCGGCCATCGACGCCGAGCGCTGGCTCGAGGCCCAGGAATCATGAGCCCAAGAAAGCCGACCACCGTCGGCGAGCTGCGCGCCAGCGGCTATGAGAGCCTGCCGATCCGTCAGGAGCTGCGCAAAAACCTGGTGGCGAAGCTGCGCGCCGGAAGTCCACTCTTTCCCGGAGTTCTCGGCTATGACCGCACGGTGGTTCCCGGCATCGTCAACGCCGTGCTGGCCGGCCACGACATGATCCTGCTCGGCCTGCGCGGCCAGGCCAAGACCCGCCTGCTGCGCTCCCTGGTCGACCTTCTGGATCCCGAGATCCCGGTTCTGCGAGACATGGATCTCAACGACGATCCCCTCGATCCCCTCTCGGTTCCCGGTCAGCGGCTGATTGCCGAGCAGGGCGAGGAGGCGCCGATCGACTGGATGCCGAGGGAGGCCCGCTACAACGAAAAGCTGGCCACCCCGGACGTCTCGATCGCCGATCTTCTGGGCGACGTCGACCCGATCAAGGCGGCGACCCGCAAGCTCACCCTCGCCGATCCCGAGGTCATCCACTACGGCATCGTGCCGCGCACCAACCGCGGCATCTTCGGCATCAACGAGCTGCCGGACTTAGCGCCGCGCATCCAGGTGGGCCTGCTCAACATCCTCGAGGAACGGGATCTCCAGATCCGAGGTTTTCCGGTTCGCATCCCCCTCGACATCCTCCTGGTTTTTTCGGCCAACCCCGAGGACTACACCAACCGCGGCTCGATCATTTCGCCGCTCAAGGACCGCATTTCCTCGCAGATCCTGACCCACTACCCGCCGGACCTCGAGACCGCCGCGGCGATCACCGCCCAAGAGGCCTGGACCCACCGCCAGGACAGCGAGGTCGAGGTGGTGCTGCCCGA
>JBCCLG010000077.1:0-12030 GCA_039027015.1 Acidobacteriota bacterium
GCCCCCGCGCGCGCCGCGGCGCTGGTGGAGCGGCTCTCGGCGCGTCTCGGGCTAGGCCGGGCCGTCGAGCTGCTGGTCTCCACCCGCATCGACGGTCCGCTGGTCATCGGCTGGCTCAAGCCGGCGGTGCTGGTGCCCCCGGCGGCCCTCGCCGGGCTTGCGCCTCAGCAGCTCGAGGCCATCCTCATCCATGAGCTGGCCCACGTGCGCCGCCACGATTTCGTGGTCAACCTGCTGCAGGTCGCGCTCGAGACCCTGCTTTTCTACCACCCGGGCGTGTGGTGGCTGTCGCGCCGGGCGCGGGTGCTGCGCGAGCACTGCTGCGACGATCTGGCGGTGGCGGTTACCGGCGAGCCTCTGGTTTATGCCCGGGCCCTGGCGCTGATCGAGGAGTGGAGGCCGAGGACCCCGACCCTGGCCCTGGGCGCCGACGGCGGCTCCCTGCTCGGGCGCATCGAGCGCCTGGTGAGCCCGGCCCTCGGCTCTCCCGCAAAGCGCGCTCGGCCCTCGGGTTTGGTGTCGGCTTTGGTAGGCGCGCTGGCGATGCTGCTCATCGCAGCAGGCGGCATGACGCTCCTGGGGGGCGGAACCGCGATCGCCCAGGACTCCGCCGGCGACGACTCGCCGCCGGCTCGCGAAGCCGGCGCAGCCGAGGGCGAAGCGGCCCGAGACGAAGAGGCGAGGGACGGCGACGCCTGGCCGCTCGGCGCTCCGGAAGCCCCGGATCCGCCCGAAGCCCCGGATCCGCCCGAGGTGCCGGAGAATCCCGAGGTGCGGGAGACTCCGGAGCCTCCCGAGGCGCCGGATCCGCCCGAGGCGCCAGATCCGCCCGAGGCCCCGGATTCCCGCGAGGGTCGGGAATCGGCGACGCCCGCGATCGCCCCGAGGCCCTTTCCTGCTCCCTTACCCGTCTTGGCCCCCAGGCCCGCTCCCGCTCCACGGTTCGCCCCGGCCCCCCTGGCCCCGCGGCCGGCTCTCGGCTTTCCCGCCTCCTCGCGCACGGTCACCCGCACGGTGCACGTGGACCGCTCCGGCTCGTCGGTCACGGTGCGCACGTCGAGCGGCGCCTGGGTGGAGCGTCGAGCGCGGGTCCTGATGGCCGAGGCCGAAGGCACCCGCTGGCGCTCTCTGACGCTCAATCAGGCCATGCAGCTGGCCCGCCTGGGCTTTGATCCGGATCTCTTCGCCGCTCTCGAGACGGCGCAGATCGCGGCGTCAGCGGAGGAGCTGGAGGATTTGGCCCGCCACGGCCTCGACTCCGAGGCGGTCGACGGCTGGCGCAACGCCGGGCTCTCGGGCCTCGACGCCGGCGACCTGATCCGCATGACCCGCTCGGGCCTCGACGCCGAAGACATCGAAGAGATGGCGTCCGCGGGCTATCGCGACCTCTCGATCGGCGAGCTGGAGAAGCTGGCCCGCTACGGCATCGACGGCTCAGATCTCGAGGATCTGCGCTCGGCGGGCTACGGCGATCTGTCGGTCGATGAGGTCACCACCCTGGCTCGCTACGGCCTCGACGGCTCGGACCTCGAGCGGATCGGCTCGGCGGGCTACCGCGATCTCTCGGTCAAGGACCTCACGACCCTCGCCCGTCAGGGCCTCGACGGCTCGGATCTCGAGGACCTGCGTTCGGCGGGCTACGGGTCCCTCTCCGTTGAGGAGATCGCGGCCCTCGCCCGTCACGGCGTCGACTCGGACGATCTGGCGGCCCTGCGCGCCGCCGGCTACGGCGAGCTCGACGCCCGGCAGATCACCTCCCTGTCGCGTCACGGTCTCGATGCCGAGGAGCTGGCGGATCTCGAGAAAGCGGGCTACGGCGACCTCGATATCGAAGAGCTCGTCGCTCTCAAGCGTCACGGCCTCGACGCCGGGGACCTCAAGGAATGGAGCGAGCGCGGGCTCGAGAAATATAGCGTCGAGCAGCTGGTGGCCATGACCCGTCACGGTCTCGACCCCCAGGACGTCGCCGCCTTTCTCGAGGCGGGCTATGGCGATCTCGGCGTCGAGGGCTTCGTGGCCCTGGCGCGCCACGGCGTGGACCGCCGCGATCTCAGGGAGCTGGCCGAGGCCGGTCAGAAGTCGCTCGAGGCCGAGGAGATCATCGGCCTGGCGCGTCACGGCATCGACGGCAAGGACATCCGCGATTGGCAGGAGAACGGCCTCGGCGAGCTCAGCGTCGACCAGATGATCGAGCTGGCGCGCCACGGTATCGACGGCGGCGACCTGCGGGATTGGCGGCGCGGCGGCCTCGAGGATCTGACGGTCGAGCAGGCGGTCGAGCTGAGCCGCCACGGCATCGACTCCAGCGACCTGCGTGCGATGGCCAAGGGCGGCTACGAGGTGCGCTTCGACCGGGTCATGGCCCTGGTGCGCAGCGGCCGCCTCTACGAGCTGGACCTCCGCCTGGAGGGCGACAAATGATGGGCACCGCAGCGCGCCGCGTCTTCCTCGGCTTCGCCGCCGTCTTCTTTTTGAGCCTGTGCTCCCAGCCGCCCGGTCTCGCCGCCGCTCCCGAGGGCCTCGAGGGGATCTTCGAGGCCGAGCTCCAGGGCTCGCGCCTGCAGCTCAACCTGCAGATCGGTCGCAGCACGCAGGGCCGCCAGTTGCCGGTGCGGGCGTTCCACGCTCGTCCGGACGGCGTGGTGGAGCTGCGCCGCGAGGCCGGGGTCTTCCTGCTCAGCGGCCTCGACCTCAAGGCCCGGGGCCGCCAGCGCGGCGAAGTCGTCTTTGTGCCCGACGCGGCCTATCTCGCCGGCCTCGAGGCGCGCGGCCTGGGAGAGCCTTCCGCTGAGCTGTCCCTGAGCCTCGCCACCTGCGACGTCACCCTGGCTTTTCTCGACGGGCTGCTCGAGCTCGGCTACAGCGAGCCGTTAAGCCGCTACCTCGAGATGCGTATCCACGACGTGGACGCGCGCTACGTTCGTCAGCTCGAGGCCGCGGGGCTGGCTCGGCCGCCCGCAGGCCGCCTGATCGCGATGGCGATTCACGGCGTCGACGGCCGCTATCTCGAGGCGCTCGGGGCTACGGGCTTCACGACCCTAAAACCTTCGGTCCTCTCGCCGCAGCGGCTGGTGGCGATGCGCATTCACGGCGTCGAGGCGGCGTGGGTCTCGGACCTGGCGGAATTGGGCTATCGGGACCTCCCCGCCCGGCGCCTGGTGGAGATGCGTATCCACGGTGTCGACCCGCCGTGGCTGCGCGGCCTGGCCGGGCTCGGCTACCGCAACCTCGAGCCCGAGCAAATCGTCGCCCTGCGCATTCACGGCGTCGACGCCGAGTGGATCGAGGGGCTCGGGGAGAGCGGCGCGGACCTCACCGTAGGGCAGCTGATCGAGAGGCGGATCCACGGCCGCTAAACCTCTCTTGAGGGCGGCCAAAGGGCTCTTCGCGAGAGCGCGGGAAAGGCGAAAAAAGCCGCCTGGGAGCTGCCTCCGAGGCGGCTGCGATCGGTTGACAGCCCAGGGGCCGGTCCCTATACTCCATCGTCCCGAGTTTCAGGCTTGAGGCGATCCAAAACGCTCGGCGAAGCCCTTCGGCTTTCGCTTCGGGCGGCACAAATCCCAACCGGTGCGCCGTGACGCCGCCGAGCCGCGAACCCGCGACGCTCCCCACCCAGTCTTCTTGAGATCAACGCGATCGGGCCCCGGAATGCACGTTCGGGCCCCGAATCAGCGTCCCCTGGAACGGGCTTTCCGATCCAGGGCTCAGCTACTCGGCCGCGGAAGCCCGCGATTCGCTGAAAACGGGTGCCTCGCCGCCAATCTGAGAGGCGGCGACGGTATGCGACAGGCGCCGTGCGCCTGATCCCGAGTGAACAAGGAGACACAACCCACCATGAATCAACTCAACGACACGACGACCGCCGGAGGTTACGACCCGGCTGATGACCCGGAGCTGGATTACGAGCAGCTCGTGGCTCTCTACGACGAGAGCATGCGTCATCTGGAAGAAGGCGAGATCGTCACCGGCACCGTTGTCGAGATGACCGACAGCGAGGTGGTCGTCGACGTCGGCTACAAGAGCGAGGGCCTGATCCCGCGACAGGAGTTCACCGACCGAGACGGCAAGGTCTCGGTGGAGATCGGTGAAGAGGTCGAGGTCCTGCTCGAAAAGACTGAAGACACCGAGGGCCACGTGCTGCTCTCGAAGATCAAGGCCGTGCGCATGCGCGTGTGGCAGACGATCGAACAGGCTTATAAGAACGGCGAGATCATCCACGGCAGGGTGATCGATCGCATCAAGGGCGGTCTGACCGTCGACGTTGGCCTGCGCGCGTTTCTGCCGGGTTCGCTGGTCGACATCAAGCCGGTCAAGCACCTCGAGTCGCTGAAGGGCGAAGAGCTGGAGTTCAAGGTCATCAGCCTCGATCGCCGGCGCAACAACATCGTGCTGTCGCGCAAAGCGGTGCTCGAGAAGGAATTCGCTAAGAAGAAGAAGGAGACCCTCGAAAAACTGGTCGAGGGCGCTCGCCTGCCCGGCGTGGTCAAGAACATCACCGATTACGGTGTGTTCGTCGACCTGGGCGGCATCGACGGCCTGCTGCACATCACCGACATCTCTTGGGGCCGGGTCAACCACCCCTCCGAGCATTTTTCGATCGGCGATGACATCGAGGTCGTGATCCTCAAATTCGACCCCGAGAGCGAGCGCGTTTCCCTCGGCTATAAGCAGCGCAGCGAAGATCCGTGGACGCTGGTCGACAAGAAATACCCGGTCGGCGTGCGCGTGCGCGGCAAGGTCGTCAGCCTGGTGGACTACGGCGCCTTCGTGGAGATCGAAGAGGGCGTCGAGGGCCTGATTCACGTCAGCGAGATGTCGTGGACCAAGAAGGTCGTCAACCCCTCCAAGCTGCTCTCCGTGGGCGACGAGGTCGAAGCGATCGTCTCCGAGCTGGACATGGGCCAGCGGCGCATCAGCCTCTCCCTCCGCCAGACCGAGCGCAACCCCTGGGAAGAGCTCTCGGACAGCTACCCGGTGGGCTCGATCATCGAGGGCAAGGTGCGCAACCTCACCGACTTCGGTGCTTTCATCGAGATCACCGACGAGATCGATGGCCTGATCCACGTCTCCGACATGAGCTGGACCAAGCGCGTGAAGCACCCGAGCGAGGTGCTCAAGAAGAGCGACCTGGTCAAGGCCCGCATCACCAACATCGACGTCGGCAACCAGCGCGTCTCCCTGTCGATCAAGGAGTTCCTGCCCAACGAGTGGGACAACTTCATGGATCAGCACCACGTGGGCGACACGGTCGATGGCAAGGTGGTCAACGTCACCGACTTCGGTCTCTTCATCGACGTCTACGAGGGCCTCGAGGGCCTGGCGCACATTTCCGAGATCGACCTGCCCGGCGGCAGGCTCGAGGACTACTACAAGAACGGAGATTGGGTCAGCGCTCGCATCCTGCGCATCGAGGAAGACGAGAAGAAGGTCGGCCTGACCATGCGCGGCGTGCCGCAGCCGGACGAGGCCGAAATCGCTGAATTCGAGGCCGCCGCCCAGCAGGCAGCTTCCGAGCGCAGCGGCGGCATCGCCCAGCCGGCCGACGACGAGCCGGAGGCCGCCGAGGCTTCCGAAGCCGAGGAGCAGCCGGCAGCGGTCGAGGCCTCGGCCGAGGAAGCCCCGGCCGAGGAGGCCCCGGCCGAGGAGGCCGGTGCCGAGGCGCCCGAGGAGAACGCGGCGGTCGAGGCCTCCGACGAGGCGTCCGACTCCGAGGAAGCTCCGGCGGAGGACGCCGCTGCCGAGGAAGCCGCCGCTGAAGAGGGCGAGGAAGGCGAGAAGAGCTGATCGCCCGGCCGGCGCGCTGCCGCTCCGCAAGCCTCGGCTTCCTCTCCCCGCGGAGAGGGGCCGGGGCCCACGAGCGGACCGCGCCGGCTCCGAATTCTGAACAGCAGAAAGCTACGGATCGAAACAGACCGCAAGAATGGAGGGCGGAGATTTGCCGAAACGGGATGCCATGACCAAGGCCGAGCTGGTGGAAGAAGTCGCCGGCATGACGCAGCTGACCAAAAAGCACGCCGAGATCATCGTCAACACCGTTTTCGGCAGCATTGTCGATTCGCTCAAGGGCGGCTCGAAAATCGAGCTGCGGGGCTTCGGCAGCTTCCGGGTCAGAAACCGAGGGGCTCGAGTGGGGCGCAACCCCAAGACCGGCGCCAAGGTGGAGGTTCCCGCGAAGCGCATCCCGTACTTCAAGCCCGGTAAGGAATTGCGAGAGCTGCTCAATCCGTGACCGCGATCGGCCGGCTCGCACGCCGATCGATTTCGTCTCTGAGGCCGGATCCCCTCTTTCGAGGGCGATCCGGCCTTTGTGCTCGACCTGATCTCGTGCCCTGAACCTCGCCGCAACCTCCCTCTGCTCCATGGCCCATCGACGAAATTCGAGTCCGGAGATCGAGCTGCCCCTCGCGAATCCCTGGATAGCCAGCGCTCTCGCCTGGCTCATTCCGGGCGCCGGGCACGCCTTTTTGCGCCGCGCGCCCCGAGGCGCCTTCTTCTTCGCGCTGATCGTCGGCGCGCTGGCCTTCGGCTGCAGCCTGGGCGGCTACCTGCCGTGGCAGTTCTCGGGCTCGCCCCTCTTCCTGCTGGCTTCCCTCGGCACGCTGGGTTCGGGTCTGCCGGTGCTGATCGCCCGCTTCGTTTTCGACTATTCCGGGGAGCTGACCGGGGCGGGCTTCGAGTACGGCCGCGCCTTCATCATCACCGCGGGCCTGATGAACTGGATGCTGGTTTTAGACGCCTGGGATATCGCCTGGGGCAAGGAGGCGTTCGCGCCCGCCGCCGCCGAGCCGGATAACGGTTCCGAAGGCGAAGATGACGGCGCAGAGCAGCGGGCGGCGACGCGATGAATCATCTCCTTCTGATGGCCGCCTACGCGGCGCTGGTCGGCCTTTTCTTCGCCGCCCTCTCCCGCCGCACGCTCCGGGAGCAAGGCATACTTTTCCTGCAGATCTTCGGCGGCCTGATGATCGGCGGCCTGGCCCTCGGCTGGCTGATGTACTTCTTTCCGTCGGGCCCGCCCGCGCCCATTCCGTGATGCGGCCGAGCCTGCGATGACGGCGACCCAGCAGGCCCGCGGAGAGGCTCTGGCCCCGCAGCGGGTCGGCGCGGCCGAGCAGGACGTTCTGGTGGTGGCCGGCGAGACCTCCGGGGATCTCCACGCCGCCAGGCTCCTCAGCGCCCTCGCCGAGCGGCGCGGCGGCGGCGATCTGCGCTTCTTCGGCCTCGGCAGCCACCAGCTGCGCGCCGCGGGCTGCGAGTGCCTGTATGACAGCGAGGAGATCTCGGTGGTCGGCATCGTGGAGGTGCTGAAGATCTATCGCCGGGCGCGACAAATCTTCGACGGCCTGCTGGCCGAAGTCGACCGTCGCGGCGCCCGCACGGCGCTGCTGGTGGACTTCCCGGAATTCAATATGCGCCTCGCTAGGGAGCTGCGGCGCCGGGGCGTCCGGGTGCTTTACTACATCAGCCCCCAAATCTGGGCGTGGCGCCAGGGCCGAGTGCGGGCCATCGAGCGCGACGTCGATCTGATGCTGGTGCTCTTCCCCTTCGAGGTCGACTTCTACCGCGAGCACGCCGTGGAGGCAGAGTGGGTGGGGCATCCCCTGGTGGATGAGGTGCCGGAGCAGCCTCAGCTGTGGGACGGCCTGGAGGAGGCGGATGCGGAGAGGGCAGGCTCCGGCGGCCCGGATCCCCAAGACGAGATCACCGTCTCGCTGCTGCCGGGCTCGCGGCGCAGCGAGGTGCGCGCTCTCCTGCCGGCCATGCTCTCCGCGGTCGAGCATTTGGCGGCCGCCGGCAGGCGGCTGCGGGTGCAGCTGATCCAGGCGCCGTCGATTCGCGACGATTTTCTCGACGAGGTCATGGCGGGCAGCGCCGTCCTCCAAGAGCCCCCCGAGCGGGTGCGCGAGAACCGCTTCGATGCCGTTTCGCGCAGTCATATCGCGCTCTGCGCCTCGGGCACGGCGACCCTCGAGGTCGCCCTGCTGCGCACGCCCATGGTGGTGCTCTACAGGCTCAAATGGATGAGCTACTGGCTCGGCCGTCTGCTGGTCAAGCTGCCCCATTTCTGCATGGTCAACCTGGTTTTAGGCCGCCGCGCCGTGCCCGAGCTGCTGCAGGCCGAGACCCGCGGCGAGCGGGTGGCGGAGGAGATGGGCAAGGTGCTCGACGACCCCGCACGCCGCGCCGCCATGCGCCGCGATCTCGCCGAGCTGCGCCGTGCCCTGGGCGAGAGCGGGGCCAGCGCCCGCGCTGCGGCCGCCGTCGACCGGCACCTGGGGCCCCCGGCCCGGAGCGCCGAAGGGGCTCTCGCTCATGGCGGCGCCGGGGAGGCCGAGGCGTGAGCGACTCCGGGCCGGCTGCGGCCCCGACCGCAGCTTCGGGACGGGCGCAGACCACCCCGCGCTTTCTCTACGAATACTTCCGCCACTACCGCGCCCAGCTGGCGGGTTCGCTGGTCGCCGGCCTGGCCTACGCGCTGTGCACCGTGCTCGGCCTCGTGGTCTTCCAGGTCATCCTGGCCGACGTGGTCAGAACCGACCTCTCGGTGGAGCAGGTCCTGGGCTTTGGCGGCGGCGGCGAGGAGGAAGGGGAGGGTGCTGCCGAGGAGACCACCGGCCTGGCCGACTTTCTGCCCTTCGACCTCGACAGCCTCGATCTCCACGGTCTTCTGCTCGGAGGCTACGAGTCCCTCAAGGTGTCCTTCGGCATCGACGACGAGAGCGTCATCTACTTCGTGCCGGTGCTGCTCATCCTGGTGATCGGGCTGCGCAGCGTCGCCCGCTTTGCCAACGGCTACCTCTTCCAGGTCATCGGCCTGGGCGCGACCAACGACCTGCGCAACGAGCTCTACGACCGCATGCTCACCCAAAGCTCCCGCTTCTACACCCGCCACCAGTCGGGGGAGCTGCTGAGCCGGGTGGGCAACGACATCGGCGTCATTCAAAACGCCGTCTCGACCCGCTTTGTCGACATCTTTCAGCAGGTGCCCACGGCCCTCGGGACCCTGTGGTTTTTGATCTCCCTGAATTCGACCCTGGCCGGCATTCTCTTCCTGCTGGTGCCCGCTATCATCTCGCCGATCGTCTATTTCGGCCGCCGCATGCGCGACACCAGCCTGACCAGCCAGGAGCGGCTCGCCGACCTCTCGAATCTGGTTTCCGAAACCGTTCGCGGCCACCGGGTGGTCAAGGCGTTCGCGGCCGAGGAGTTCGAGTCGAAGCGCTTTCGCAGGGCCACCGCTCGCCATCTGGAGGTCAAGCTTCGGGCCCAGATGCTCGCCTTCGCCAGCGGACCGGTGATCGAGACCCTGGCGGCCATCGTCGGCGGCGGTTTTCTGATCTACGCCGGCACCGCGGTGCGCAACGGCAGCCTGACCGCCTCGGCGCTGGTCACCTTCCTGATCGCCGCGGTCACCCTCTACGATCCGATCCGCAAGCTCAACAAGGTGAACCTCGCCCTCCAGGAAGCCCTCGCCGCGGCCGAGCGCGTGCAGGACGTGATGGAGGAAGAGAACGAGATCCTCGATCCGCCGGGCGCCCTGGCGCTGCCGCCCATCGAGCAGGCGATCCGCTTCGAAGGCGTGAGCTTCGCCTATACCGCCGACCGCCCCGTGCTGCGCGAGATCGACCTCACCATCCGCCAGGGCGAGGTGGTGGCCTTCGTCGGCGCCTCGGGCAGCGGCAAATCGACCCTCGTCAACATGCTGCCGCGCTTCATCGATCCGGCGGCGGGCGCGGTGACGATCGACGGTACGGACGTGCGCCGGGCCAGGCTTGCGGACGTGCGCAGCCAGATCGGCATGGTCACCCAGGAGACCGTGCTGTTCAACGACTCGGTGCGCGAGAACATCGCCTACGGCCGCGGCGAGATCTCCCAGGAGCGGGTGGAGCGCGCCGCCCGGGCGGCCTACGCCGACGCCTTCGTGCGCGAGCTGGAGCTCGGGTACGACACCCGCATTGGCGAGTCGGGCTCCAGCCTTTCGGGCGGCCAGCGCCAGCGCCTGGCGATCGCCCGGGCGATCTACAAAGACCCCCCGATCCTGATCCTCGACGAGGCCACCTCCCAACTCGATACCGAGGCCGAATCCCTGGTGCAAAAAGCCCTCTCCAACCTCATGCAGGGCCGGACCTCGCTGGTCATTGCCCACCGCCTCTCGACTATCCAGAGCGCCGACCGCATTCTGGTGATGCGCGAGGGCAGAATCGTCGAGGAGGGAGATCATGAACAGCTATATCGTGCCGGCGGCTACTACCGTCATCTCTATGATCTTCAGTTCAAAGACAAGCCGGAGGGCCTAGAAGCATGAGAAGTATGACCGGTTTTGGCCAGGCGTCCGCGGAGAGCAGCGAGCTGCGGGTGCAGGTGACCGTGCGCACCGTCAACCACCGCTATCTCGACCTCGTGCTGCGTCTGCGCGACGACGTGCGGCCGGTGGAGAAGAAGCTGCGCGAGGCCTTTACCGCCCAGCTGGAGCGCGGGCGGGTGGAGGTCTCCATGGAGATCGAGCGCCTGTCCGAAACGCCGGTTCGCCTGGCCTCGCAGCCCGGCCTGGCCCAGGGCGTGCGCGACCTTCTCGACGAGCTGGCGTCGGGCGGCCTGGAGATCCGGCAGCCGAGCCTCTCGGACATTCTGCGCCTGCCCGACGCGGTGCGCTTCGACCAGGTCGACGGCAGCCTGCGGGAGGAGGATTTGGACCTCATTCTCGGCGCCTGCGAGCGGGCGGTCGAGCAGGTCGCCCGCTCGCGCACCACCGAGGGGGAGTCGCTGCGCCAGGCCCTGGAGTCGCGACTCGCCGGCCTGCAGGAGATTCAGCAGACCATGGTCGGCCAGGCCGCGGGCCTGCCGGCGCAGATGGCCCAGGCTCTCGAGGAGCGCCTGGAGGAGCTGCTGGGCGATCGCGGCGGCGTCGATGCCGATCGGGTGGCCCAGGAGGTCGCCCACCTCGCCGACCGCATCGACGTCAGCGAAGAGCTCGACCGCCTCGCCTCCCACCTCTCGCACTTCACCGAGCTGCTCACCTCGAGCGGCTCGGTGGGCAAGAGGATGGACTTTCTGGCCCAGGAGGTCTTCCGGGAGCTCAACACCATCGGCTCTAAATGCCGGGATAGCGAGCTGGTGCGCTCGGTGCTCGACGCCAAGGTGCTGTGCGAGCAGGTTCGAGAGCAGGTGCAGAACGTCGAATGAGCCACAGCACGCAACAGCCGTCGGCCGCCGAAGGCGGAGATCTCATCGTCCTCTCGGCGCCCTCGGGAGCGGGCAAGTCGACCCTGGTGCGCTCGGTTTTCGAGCACCATCCCGACATCCGCGAGCGCCTCGCTTTCTCGGTCAGCCACGCCACCCGGCCTCCGCGCCCGGGCGAGGTCGACGGCCGCGACTACCACTTCGTCGACGAGGCGCGCTTTCGCGCGCTGATCGAGGCCGATGGCTTTCTCGAGTGGGCCGACGTTCACGGCCATTTGAAGGGCACGAGCCGCGCCGAGGTGGAGCGGCTGCGCGCGTCGGGACGCGACGTTCTCCTCGAGATCGACGTTCAGGGCGCGGCGCAGGTCCGGAGGCTCGATTCGACCTCGATCAGCGTCTTCATCCTGCCTCCTTCTTACGGCGAACTCGAGCGGCGTTTGCGCGGCCGCGGCTCGGATAGCGCCGAGCAGATCGCCCGCCGCCTGGCGGACGCGCGGCAGGAGCTGCGCGGGGTTTGCGACTATGACTATGTTATCGTCAACCAAGATTTGAGCCGCGCCCGCGAGGCCCTGGCGTCCGTTTTTCGCTCCCGGCATCACCGCCGGCATCGCATGCAGCGGGACATCGACAGCATCCTAGGCTCACTCGACTGAGACTCACGGCCGCCGCACCCGACCGCCGGGGAGGACGCCCGCCCCGGCACCCTCCGCGCCCGGGAGCGGCGGCATCGCGAGCGGCCCGAAGAACCTTCTATCGCAGGAGCCCACGACCGGCGTCGTGGCTCGGCGCCGCGGCGGCCCCTCCCGGATCCGCCGCGCTCTCCAGAGGAGATCCGCATGGAAAAGTTCC